>JAILKX010000108.1 GCA_024693415.1 Bacilli bacterium | reverse complement strand
TATAAGAAAGGCATAAAATAAAAACAACTTGCGAGGCCGTTTTATGAAGGATAGATCATCTGTTATATTTGGTAACCCCATCGACAAGAAAACGATTAAGAAGGGTATCAAGAACAAAAACAAATACCTGAAGAAGTTCGGTGACGATACAAAAACCGAATATCATTTGGCGCCTGTCGCCATCCCTTGTTTAAAGGATATGGGCGTTCAGAATCTGGTGTTGTCGGATAAGCCGATGGACTTCCCGAAGAACGCTTTGGTCGTCGGCAATATCCGAATGGGTTTTGGACATTATCGCATTTCCATGGCGATGGCGTCTTGCGCAAAGGCCCTCGGCTATGAACCTTATTGGTTTGACCTCGCATCCTTCGATGCGACCGGCTCGAAGATGATTCGTGCTCAAAACGACCTGTACTCTATGGCGAGCCGTATTTCGCAGAAGTCCAAATTGTTCAACCATTTCGTTTGGGAACCTATGAACTGCGAAGGCTTCAAGAAGATCACTTATAACTCCACCGACCAAAAAGCTTCGGAGCTTCTGGTTCCACTTTTCCGCGACATGCCGAAAGATATCCCCTATATCGCCACCCATGCCTGGCCGAGCCAAGGCGCGGTGCACGCGGATTTGACCCATGTCGTCGAAGCGATTCCCGACAATTGGCCCATGGGTTTGCACTTATCCGAAGGAGCGGTCCATGCCGTCCAAACCCCATTTGCCTATATCGGCTACAAGATGCTCAACGGCTTTGCGAAAAAGCCGCTCAAGGGTATCCCCGCCGACCAGATTTACATGATCGGTCATTTCATCGATCATGAACTTGTTTCGAATATCGAGCACGATGTCGAAAAGCGCATCGCCCGTATCAACAACGGCGAGCCCGTCCGCATCCTTTTATCAGTAGGTGGCGCGGGCGCGGGCGCGAAGCAGTTTGCCCAAATGGTCGATCACCTGATGCCTTATGTGTCTGAAAAGAAGGCCGCGCTGTTCTTCAACTTCGGCGACCATAAGACGATGTACGACTATCTTTGCGACCATGTCAAAGGATTCAAAGGATCCACGGTCAATTTCTTCGACCAGTATGATGAATTTGTGAAATTCGTTAACAAGATGGAGAACGAGAGGGTCGAAGGCATATACACGGTTTACAACAAAGACATCTTCGAAGCGGTCTACAGCACCAACCTCTTGATGAGGAAATGCGAAGCCCTCATCACCAAGCCGAGCGAGCTTGCGTTCTATCCGGTCGTCAAGATCATGATGCGCCATATCGGCGGCCACGAAGTCTATGGTGCCGTGCATGCTCAGGAATATGGCGACTCCACTTTTGAATGCGATACCAGCGCGAAGATGAATGAGATGCTCGATCGCCTTCTAAGTGATAAGGATCTGTTGATTCACTTGAACCAGAGAATCGTCGAATTGAAGGCCGCCAAAGTCTATGATGGCGGATACGAAGCCGTACGACTTGCGGTCAAAGGGTTTCCAAAACAGAATTAATTGCGATATATTCTAATAAATATTGGTCTCTTTATTTTTTTAAGGTCATTTATAAAAATCCATTGTTTTATGGGCGGAGAAAACGCGATAGGATACATTTCGGAAAGACGAAGATAATATGGGAAGAAAAATTGATGCACGCGTCATTCGTAGCAAAGAATTAATGGCGCTTTCACTCGAAAAACTGCTCCAAGAAAAAGATCTTAGAAGCATAACCATTAAAGACATCACCGAAACCGCAGGGCTAAGCAAAAACACTTTTTACAACAACTTCGAAGACAAAAACGCTCTATTGAAGTACTTATTCACTTTGTATGGCGACGATATTAAAGCCGCCAGCATTGAGAAGAAGCATTATGCGAATAATGACAACCTGACCGCATTCGCGGATGGGGCAAGCCACGTGCTCTACGAAAAGAAAGAGAAGTTCAGCAAAATCCTGAAACATGACGTGAACAAGGAATTCTATTGGGGAGTTATCCGCGGATTCAAAGTTAAGATCCAAAAGGATTTCCTCGGAGAGTTCATGGCGAAGGCTAATTCATTGGATCCCGAATTGGTGACTGATTTCTTCGCTGGAGCATTCGCGACTGCAGTATACGCCGTTTCCCAAGGATTCTTTAACGGGACGGAGGAGGAGTTCTCTGAGTTCATCCGTTTGATCTGGAAGAAGCTTCTTTGATTGAAACTTTCCGCAAAACCTAAGTATTTGAATCAAAAAACGCGTCGATTCCGGCGCGCTTTTATTTCTTGGGAGTGATGGTGTATTTGGTTGCTGGCCCGGATCGCTGAATATCTAAATCCCCGCCGGCCAATTCTATGATCCTCTTGTCGAAGGCATCAAATTGGGGGAGCAATTTCTTGCCGCCCGATTTAACGATGATCTTTTCTGCTGCATTGCGCTCGACGTTGATGATATATGAACCATCCGTTTGCTGAACACTAAGGATGTAGTCGCCTGGGAATTCTGCCTTGTGTCCTTCGTCCTGCCACGACGCCATTTGATTCAGTCTCTTTTCGAAATCCTCTTTGCCTTCAGCGGTGCGGATATCATGCTTGGAGAGCTTTGTCGCTTGGTTGTTGGCTATCGATAGCATTGCCTCGCCAAGTATTTCGGGCGCAATCCTTTTGTCATGGGCCAAATAAATTGCTAAAAACGTCAACGCAAAATCAATATGCCTCGCCAAGGGGTTTTTCTTTCCGACATCGGGTCCGATCTCACGAAGCGCGCGGTAAACATGCGGGCTCTTACGAAGTATTTGCCGAGCTGTTTTGCGGTCGGTGTGGGCTGTTAAAACCTTCTCAATCGTTGGCTTCAGCTGAATGTAATAATAGTTTTTCCGTATCATGGGATTCTACTGCAAACATTTTATTGTGATTGTCGCCTTTTGTTTACCCTTTTCTTTGCAAATGGCTCATTTTGTTCCCGCCCCCAAGCCTTATGACGCTAATGCGCGTGCGTGAAATCGCGTTCCAATCAATGCCGACATGGTTTATTATTACCATGTCGCGCATATGGCTGAGAAAAACGCAAAGAAAAAGAACGGGACGATAAAATATATCTTCTATATTCTCATCGTCTTGGTCGCTACCGGAGTCTCGTTGGCGATCTCGTTGTGGGGTGATAACTTCAACAACGTCCTTTCCGCGTTCAGCAAAGCCGATTGGCGTTACATTCTGATCATGTTCTCCGTCGTCGGGGGTTCTTATGTGGTGGACGGCACCATCATTTTCATTTTCTGCCGCCTATACACCAGACAATATAAATTCCACCAAGGCATCGCCACAACGTTCGTCGGCCAGTTCTATTCCGATGTCACCCCGGGCGCAAGCGGTGGGCAGGTCATGCAGGTTTACACCCTGAAATCCCAAGGCATTCAGGTCAGCAACGCCGCCTCAATCATGGTCATGTGGTTTATCCTTTATCAAACCGCTTTGATCTTGTTCGATGTCGTGGCCTATGCAGTCGAATGGAACCAGATCATGTCGATTAAGAACATCGATATCGCGATGAACGACGGCTCGACGCTCACTTTGCCGATGCTTCCGCTCATCATCGCGGGCTTCTTGCTGAACCTTTCGGTCATCGCCTTGCTCTTCGTCATGAGCTACAGCCACCATATCCATAACTTCATTTTGCGCTACGTCATCGGTTTCTTGGGGAAGATCCATATCATCAAGCGCCCCGATAAGACGCGCGAGAACCTGCGCGTGCAGGTAGAGAACTTCAAGATCGAGTTGCGGCGATTGCAGGCCAACGTGCCGGTTGTGATATTGCAGATCATCATGTTCCTGTTGCTGATTTTCATGCGAAATTGCATACCGTACCTCGCTGGATTGTCTTTGACCGCCTTTGGCGAAGGCGCGCAGTTCAATGTCAAATTGCTCTTCGACGCAGCATTCTTATCCTCGTTCCATCAAATGGTCACGGGGCTTATCCCGATCCCTGGCGCCGCCGGCGTATCCGAACTTTTCTATTACTACCTCTTCTTCAACTTCTTCGAAGGCAAAACCGACATCATTTCCGCTACCCAGATCCTTTGGAGGTTCGCGACCTTCCACCTGATGCTCGTCGTTTCGGGCTTCGTGGCGGCCCTGTATCGTTCTCGCGGCCTCAGGGAGAACGTCGGTTACGTCAACCGCCAGACCTTCGTCGACCTGCAGCTTGCTACGTTCGATGAACGTAAGCGCTCGGCCGATACGATGTACGAAACCCGTCAGATGTCGCGCAAGGAATTGCGCCGCAAGTTAATCGAAACAACTTCCTTCCTCCGCCCGAAGAAAGACAAAAACGATGAGGGCGTGCAGCTGAATTTCAGCTTGCCCAGCGATGAGATGCCGGAAAAGAGCATGACCGAGACATCCATGCACGCGCGCATCAAAGTCGACGAGAAACAGCAGAAGCCCAAAAAAGAGAAGAGGGTCAAGAAGAAAAAGAAGTCAGAGGACTCCGGATGGGAGAATTGGGATCTATGAGAGTTGCCCTGTTCACCGATACATATCCGCCGGAGATCAATGGCGTCGCCACGTCCTCCTATAACCTCGCCAAGACTTTCAGGGAGCACGGCGATGAGGTCCTCGTGGTAACGACCAATCCATTCACCAAGACCCTGTCTTATGAAAACAATGTTTTGCGCATGCCCGGCTTTGAGCTGAAGGCCCTATACGGCTACCGCGTCAGCAGCTTCTTCAACTCGAAGGCCGCCAAGATCATCACGGCCTTCCGCCCCGATATCGTCCACTGCCAGACCGACGTCGGCGTCGGGATGTTCGGCTCCATCATGGCATCGCGCCTCGGCATCGGCAAAATCTATACATTCCACACGATGATCGAGGATTATGCCTATTATGTGACGCGCGGGCATTTCGACCGCGTCGCCCGCCATGTGGTCCGATTCTTCTACCGCGGCAAATCCCACAGCTACGATGCCTTCATCGCCCCGAGCGGAAAGATTAAGGATTATCTTCGCTCCATCGGCATTGACGGCCCGATCCACATCATCCCAACGGGTATCGACGTGAAGCGGTTTTCCATCGAAAACAAAGACACGTCTGCCGTGGATGCCATCAAAAAGAAGTGGGGAATCGCCCCTGACGACTACGTCATCTTGTCCCTTGGCCGCATCGCGAAGGAAAAGTCGATTGACATGATCCTCAACGGATACAAGAAGTATCTTGAAACCAATCCGAAGAGGAACACCAAATTCGTGATCACGGGACTTGGCCCTGCGGAAGATGACCTTAAGGCTCTGGCCAAACAGCTCGGCATTGAAGATCATGTCATCTTCACTGGAAAATGCGCTCCCGACGAGACGCAGAATTTCTACCATATCGCCGATTGCTTTGCCTCGGCTTCCATCACCGAGACCCAAGGCTTGACCTTCATGGAAGCCATGGCCTCCTCTTTAGTGGTCCTAGCCCGCTTCGACGATAACCTAAGCGGAACGATCCGCGATGGCGAAAATGGGTTCTTCTTCCTAAGCGAGGACGATTTGGTGCAGAAATTGAAGCACGTGGTCGATCTTTCCGACGAGGAAAGGAAAGCCATAACGAAGGCCGGCGTCCAAGCGGCCGAAACCTATTCGATGGATACGTTCTACAAACAAGCTCACGAGGTGTACAGCAATGTCTGCAGGCAAAGGTGGTAAAGAGATCTCCGTCGTCTCGGTGGAGATCAAGAAGAGCCGCATCCAGATCACCTTATCGAACAAGGAGGTCATCGAGTGTTCTCCTGACGCCTACACCGAGTTCCGAATCTACGAAAACAAGGTCATGTCCCCCGCGGAATTGAAGCGGATCAAGGAATACGTCGCCCAAGACGACGCCTATTCCAAAGCGATTTCGATGATATCCTCGCATCCCCGAACCGAGATGGAGGTCTGCGAGAAGCTGAAATCTATGGGCACGACGCTTGAGGCGCGCAACAAGATCATCGCGCGTTTGAAGAAAAACGGCTTGCTTGACGATAAGCAATTCGCCTTAGACTATGCGGAAGAGCTCAGCTCCTACAAGAAGGAAGGTCGGAACCTGATCTTGCGCAAACTCAAGGACCGCGGCGTCTCCGAAGAGATCATGAACAAGCTCGATTTTCCATCCAAAACCGAGAAAAACAATGCACTGTCCTGGATGGATTCGCTGAATACGCGCTACGCAAGGCTGCCGAATAACCGCAAATTGCAGCAGTGCAAAATCGCCCTTCGCGATAAGGGATTCGACCCCGAAGCGATCGAATACGCAATCGGTAAGGGCTACGAGGAGAATTCCGAAAGGGATGACCGCGCAAAGCTCAAGAAGGACCTGCAAGCCGCCTTGGCGAAATACGAAAGGAAATACGAGGGCTATGCCCTTCGCTCCCACCTCTTCGCCTGCTTGGCGAGGAAGGGCTACGACTATGACGACATCAACAATGTATTGGAGGATATCTGAATATGCTTATCAATGAATTCACCGACGGATGCCGGGTCGACGAACAATTCCTGATCGTCGACAGCAAGAAAGGCGTGACCGCCAACGGTGCTGGCTACATGAACGTGACGCTGCAAGACGCCACGGGGACGATCGAAGGAAAGAAATGGGATTATGCCCCAGGGGATGAGGAAATCCTCGCCAAAGGGCTCATCGTGCAGATCAGCGGGGCAGTGAACCGGTACAAGACGCAGCTCCAACTCAAAATCTTCAGCGTCACCTCGATTCCGCAGGACAACATCGACTGGACCCGCTTCGTTTCCAGCGCCCCTGTCTCTATTGAGACGATGAAGGAAAAGCTCCGCATCTACATCGACTCGATCGAAGATCCCGACATCAAAGCCCTCGTCGAGGCGATGGTGAAGCGCTTCGGCGACAAATACCTCACCTATCCGGCGGCCGTCAGAAATCACCATGACTACGTCTCCGGCCTCCTTTATCACTCCTTGACCATGGCCGATATGGCGGCGAAGGTGTGCCGCGTCTACCCGAGCCTTAACCGCGACGTGGTGCTCGGCGGCGTCATCATCCACGATATGGGCAAGACGATCGAGCTAAGCGGCGCAAATGCCACCTCGTTCACCCTCGAAGGTAAACTCCTTGGCCACATCTCCATCGGCCAAGCAGAGCTTCGTTCCGTCGCGAAAGAGCTAGGCATGTACGCCTTCGACGACTTGCCGCTTGAGCAGCAGACCATCAACCATCCGCTGTTCCGCAAAAAGGAGATCGCGGTCGTGTTTGAGCACATCGTGCTGTCGCATCACTCCAAGCCCGAATTCGGCTCACCGGTTATGCCGGTCACCCGCGAATCCTTCGTGATCGGCGTGATCGATGACCTCGATGCCAAGATGATGATCCTCGATAAGGCGTTCAAGGATGTCGAGAAGGGCGGATCCACTGCGAAGCTCTTCAATATGGATGACCGTTACTTCTATCTCCCGACCTTCTCTAAGCCTGCCTACGTCGCTGGCACGAGCGTCGAAGAAGAGAAAGACGACCTGAAATAACAAAGCCAAAAAATGAAAATCGCGCCAATCCGTGGGGGACGTGGCGCGATTTTCATTATGTTCGGCTTCTATCAGAGGCCTTCTTTGATCTGCATCGCAAGGCGCGGTAAATCGATCGAAGAGGCGTCGTGGGACTCCATGGTGATCTGGAATCCGCCTTCCCCGCCGAGGTAGCGGGGGATGACGTGAACGTGGAAGTGGGGGACGCTTTGGCCGGCGGGCTCACCGACGTTGGTGAGGATGTTGACGCCTTTGGCGCCGAGCACGGCCATCTCGGCCTGCCCGATCCTTTGGGCCACGTCATAGACCTTATGCATGATGTCCATCGGGCAGGAAAGGAAGTTGTCGTAATGCTTCTTCGGGATGACGAGGGTGTGGCCCCTGGTCGCCTGCGAGATGTCGAGGATCGCGATGACGTCGTCGTCCTCGTAGATGATGTTGCTGGGGATTTCCCCATCGATGATTCGGCAGAAGATGTCTTTCATGTGCGCGCGTATCTCCTTATTAATATAAAAGGGCAGGATTTCTCCTGCCCATATTATAGCGCGTTTTGATCAGTCGAAGAGATCGGGGAACGTCGAGACGAAGTAATCATAGACGGTTTGGTCATGATACTCGAGCGCCATCGCTTTGACATAGGTCTGCTTGGCCGCCTTCTTGTAGGAGTCGGTCGAGGAGAGGAGTTCGGCGACGTTGTGGATGATGTCCCACTGATACTCGAAGTCCCTGGTGTGGCGGGCGTTGGTGCCTTCCACCATGTTCTGATACGACTGGACGCCAGTCTCTTTATCAAGGACGAGCTTAGGCGCCTTGACCGCTTCATCGACCCTCACGAGATAGGAGGTGGTGGAGCTTTGGTCGAAGATTGCGTAAGGATACTTGATGTCGGAGGAGTATTCATCGGGAACCATGTAGTAGTTGCCGTTGACGTACTTGCCGAAGCTGCCTTCTTCGAGGGAGTCGACTTCGTTGGCCACCGACATCTTGAACACGCGGTTCTTGATGGTGGAGGGGAGGTCGCTCAGTCCGCTGGAGGTGAACCAGCCGGCCTTGACCTTGGAGGTCGCTTTGATCTCGCGGGTCTTGATCTCGAGGCCAACTTCTTTGGTGTACTTGTTGCCGCCGGTGAAGTCGGTGGAGGTGCCGGTCATGTGACGGTTGTCCTCGACTTCGTTATAGTCCTTGATGAGTTTGCCGTAGGCGGTCTCAACCGGGATTTCCTTGGCGTTCGGATCGGTGACGGTGTCATCGAAGCCCGCATCGCTGTAGATCTTGGCGGCGAGGGTTTCCCAGGTGGCGTCGGTGAAGTCCCAATAGCCGTTATAGAGGGCGTTGAGGTAGCGGAAGTCGCTGTACTTCTCGTCGACGGTGGCGTCTTCGATCACGCGCTCGCAATACGCGTTCAACAATTTCTGCGTAGCGGCGTCGGTCTCGAGGGCCGGGAGGGCGATGTAGGTGACTTTCCTAGCATAGCTGCGGCCGAGGGAGCCGAGGTTGTTATCGATGAGGTACTGCTCGGTGAGGGCATCGCGATAGAGGCTCGGGAGCAAGTTCCTTTCGATGTAGTCCTTGTAGGTGGTGAGGTAGCCCTCAGTGCCATCGTAGGGGGAGAAGAAGGAGGCGACGTCGTCCTCGTCTTTCATGGCGTCCAACTCGAAGGATTTGAAGGTCGTCACGGAGCCGAGGCTGTAGAGCTCGTTGATCTGAGCGTCGTAGAACTTCTCTTCGAAGAACATGGAACGCTCCTGGTAGGTCGAGTTGTTCACATAACCCCAGAAGGATTCCTTGATGCTTTCGAGCCAGTGGTTGTACTGGACTTTGACTTTGGCCGCGGCGTTGTCGTCGGTGCCGTAGACTTCCTGGTGCGCCTTGTTGGCGAGGAAGGTCGTCATGGCGGTGTCGTCTGCGACCGCTTCGCGGAGTTCGTAGAAGCCGCCGAAGATTTTTTCGGCATAGATCTTGAGGATGTTGTTGAGG
Organism: Bacilli bacterium; assembly: GCA_024693415.1. The sequence continues at coordinate 7,402 of JAILKX010000108.1, read as the reverse complement.
ACACGCTCGGAGTTGGAGCTTCCGGCGGTCACGAGGGCATCGTAGATCTCACCCATCTTGTTGTTGGTGAGCTCGCCATCGTAATTGAGGATCTTTGCGTTCTCCTCGGAGTCGGTGAGACCGGCCTCGACGGTGTCGCAGCTAACGAGCATGAATGCGGAAGCCGCGAGGAGGGAGACGCAGACCTTTTTGAGATTAGTTGTTCTTGCCATTGGAGCACGGACCTCCTTTCGCCCAGTCGCCAGTGTTGTTCTTGGCGTCATCGCTGCCGTATTGGATCGCGCAGGTCTCAGAGATGAGGCTCTGGTTGCCATCGTCGCGCATCGCGCGGGCGGCATCTTGCTGCTCGAGGTATTCGGCATAGTCAACCCAATCGTCATCGAAGTCGTCGGACCAATCCTTGTAGGATTTGAGGCGGCGGGTCTTGATGTAGTTGGTGACGAGCTTGCCGAGGTCTTCGTCAACGAAGGTGATCTTTTCGTTGCCGTTGTCGTCGATCAAGAGCTCTTCGAACTGGTAATACTGAATCGCATCGCTCCAGTTGGTCTTGACCTTGGAGGTGATCTCCGCGGCCTTTTCGCTGTAGTTGGTCTCGGTCGAGGAGATGAGCTTGTTGACGTAGGTGGTCTTGGCGACCGCTTCGCCGTTGCTCACGTAGTAGGGGTACTGGGTGACGTCATCGTGATCGTTGAACGCCGTGGAGGTCGCGCTCGGGACTTTGCCCGGGGTGAGCATCGTGTAGTACTCGTCGAGCGAGGTGATGTCGGAGGTTTTCTTGTTCGCGGTGTAGGTCGCCTCGGTGTTCTGGGTGATCTGCTTGGTGGTTTCATCGACGTAGGTGCCGTACTGCGAGAGGGCGGAACGGTCGACGACGATGAAGTGCATGCCTTCGTAGGATCCGGAAGCGCCGGCCCTGACGGCGAGGACGATCTGTCCGTTGCTGGTGGTCAGGACGTTGCTGCCGATGCCGGGGAGGATGTTGGTGGTATCGGTCTGGAATCCGGGGAGGGCGGCGTAAGTGGCCTCGAGGGTGCCCTTGGTTTGGACCTGCATGAGGCTGTCGACCTCGCTGGTCTTATAGGTGGACCAGGATTCGGAGCCGGTCGGGGCAGCGCCATCAAGGTAATCGTTGTAGTCGATCTTGTTCGGGGTGATGACCGCGATGGCGTGGTTGTTGAAGTATTTATTAAATAGAACGTTGCGCGGGTAGAAGTGGCTGTCGTTGCCGTTGACTTCGTAGCCGAGGTTAGGATCCTTGGCGACCGCGTCGTTGCCCATGGCCACGAATGCGCCATAGGGGATGGTCCCGATTCCGCGCGAGGTGAAGTCGGCGAGGACGGAGTTGCCGTCGATGTCTTTCGCTTCATCGCTCGGGAGCAGGTTCTCCTTGAGGGTTTGGGAGGTTCCGTCCGGGGTCTTCACAGTGGTGTCGGCGTAGGAGTTGCCGCTGCTGTAAAGGGCTTCGAACGCATAGAGACCGAGTTTGAATTCCGGCACGTATTCGGTATCTCTATCCATGATGCCGAGATCGCCATAGGAGGATGCGCTTCCGTCTTCCGAGAAGAGCTGGGCGATGGATCCAAAGGTAAGCCTGGATGCGCTGGCATCGGTTCCGCTGACGCTGGTGTTCTTGGCGCCGGCGAGTTCTTTGACGACGTTGGAAAGCTTCTTGGATTCCGCTTCCGAGACGGTCGCCTGGGTGTGGTCGTTGCTGGACGCGCTCGCGAATTTGACGAGGATGTGCGAGACGTGGTAGGGCATCTTGTCTTCGATGTAGCCTTGGCTGATCGGGCCATACTTCTCGATGAGGGCGTCGGTGGAGAGATTGGCCCACTTTTCGCCACTGCGCATCTTGTTCAGGTTCTTCTGAACGAAGTAGTTCTTTTTGTAGTGGTCTTCCTCGACTTCGTAGAGCTTCTTGTCGAACAGTTCGTCGACATTGTCAACGCCTTCGCTTTCGAGCAGCTTCTCGAATTCCGCCTGATAGGTGGTTCCGTTGTTGCTGGCATTGTCGGCGGCAGTGGTCTTGACGCTGCTGACCTTCAACTGGGCTTCGGACTTGAGCGTTGCCAGGGTGTTGGCGTCGCCGGTCTCATAGGACTGGCGGATCAAGAGTTCCTGGATCTTGGTGAATGCAGTGCTGGCTGCGCTGGTGCTGGTGAGATAGTCGTCGAACAGATCGCTGGCATGGTAGTCAACTTTCTGGGTGTTCCCACTTGCATCAGTATAAGAGTAAGTCAGCACTACGCCCTCTTTTGCGGTAACGTCACAGGCCGTGATTGCCGGAATGGCGACCAATGCCGTCACAACGCCGAGGGTGAGTTTCGATTTTTTCATACTGGACTCGTTCCTCCTTCGTCTGAACGTAGCGTGAATATCATAGACTTTAACAATACTTGTTACAACAAGAAAATTTTGTGCGCTTATACTAGCAATTCCCTGTAAATCGTCTTTTCGGCGCAAAGATAAATCTTTGGGGGGCCTGAGGCGATTGTGTTATCGCTTTTGTTGTCGAACGGGTTTTGTGCGACTAGAATAGGTAAGCCTCTTAGGAGGGTTAGTTATGTCTGCATTGAGAATCGAAAACCTGCATGTCACCGTAGGGGAGAAGGAAATCCTCCATGGCGTGAACCTGAATCTGCAAGAAGGGGAGACCCTGGCGCTGCTTGGCCCGAATGGCCATGGCAAGTCCACGCTGCTCGCCGCCATCATGGGGAATCCGGCCTTCACCGTCACCGAAGGTAAGATTTTCTTAGACGACGTCGATGTTTTGAGCCTACCCGTCGACGAGAGGTCGAAAGCGGGCATCTTCCTCGCGATGCAGAATCCCTCCGAAATCCCGGGCGTCAACTCCGCCGACTTCCTCAAAGCCGCGATGAACGTCCGCCGCGAAACCCCGATGAAGCTCTTCCAGTTCTATGGCAAGCTTCAGACCGCCTACAAGGAGATGGGCATCCCGTTCGAGATGAGCAACCGCAACCTCAACGAGGGCTTCTCCGGCGGCGAAAAGAAAAAGAACGAGATCCTGCAGATGAAGCTGCTCGAGCCGAAGTTCGCCATGTTGGACGAAATCGACTCCGGCTTGGACGTCGACGCGATGCAAGTCGTGGCCGCCGCCATCCGCGAGGAGCAGGAAAAGGGCAGGGGGTTCCTCGTCATCAGCCACTATGCCCGCCTTTATGAGATGATCCATCCGACAAGGGCGGCCGTCATGATCAACGGCAGAATCGCCGTCGAGGGCGGACCGGAGATCATCAATCGCATCGACACCACCGGTTACGAGTGGATCAAAGACGAGCTCGGCATCGAGATCGAGAAGCCGGTCGAGGATCAGCCGATGAACAAGGTCTCGATCGGGGCGTGCGCCACCAGGGTTGGCCTCGAAGGGAAATAAGCCATGGACCTATTGCTTCTTAACGAGCAAATAAAAGACCTCCAAATCGAGGTCCCGGAAGGCGATTCCCTGCGGTTGAACATCGCGAACTTCAAAGAGTTCAAACCCTGCAAAATCGAAGTAAATGTCCGCAAAAACGGCATTTTTGACGGCGCATTCGCCGATTTGTCGAACGGTTCTGGCAAGGTGATCGTCGTCGTGCATCTGGCCGAAGGAGCGAGCTGCAACTGGCACCTCGCAAGCATCGGCGGGAACTCGGACAGGAAGGTTTTCGACACCTCCGTTTTCCATGACGAGCCCAAGACCCAAGCCCTCATGTCGAACTATGGCATCACCCGCGACCACGGCAGACTGTCGTTCGCCGGGGTGAGCGAGATCAAGAAATATGCGAGGGGTTCATCGACCCGTCAGGAAGCAAAGATCATCATCTTCGACCCGACGAGCGTCGGCAAGGCGGCCCCAATCCTCAATATCGACGAGAACGATGTCGTCGCGAGCCATTCCGCAAGCTGCGGCAAGCTCAACGAGGATCACATCTTCTACCTTCTTTCCCGCGGCTTGAACCTCGCGGAGGCCAGAAGGCTTCTGACCCTTGGTTATCTCAAGCCCGTCGTCAATTATTTCTTCGATGAATCCTTGAAAAATCAGGTTGACCAAGCGATTGAGGAGGGCGTGTGATGCTCGATCCGAAATTGCTTAGGAAAGACTTCCCGATGTACCGCAACGGGGTGAAGATGCAGGACCATGAGCTCGTGTGGCTCGACAATGCATCGACCACTTTCAAGCCCGACTGCGTCCTCGAGGCCGTGACCCGCTATTACACCACGGAGACCAGCAATTCCCACCGCGGGGATTACGATCTTTGCTATGCGATGGACCAGGAAGTGCTGAAGACGCGCAAGGCCGTCGCATCCTTCATCAACTGCGACCAGTCGGAAGTGGTCTTCACCTCCGGCACCACGATGTCGGTGAACCTCGTGGCGTTTGGCTATGCCGCGAAGCATCTTGGCCCCGACGATGAGATCCTGATCACCCAGGCCGAGCACGCTTCCAATGTTTTGCCTTGGTATAAAGTCGCTGAGATGACCGGCTGCAAAGTCGGGTTCATCCCGCTTGACGAGCAGGGGAGATTGACCCCCGAAAACCTCGAAAACGCATTCACGTCCTCAACGAAATTGGTTTGCGTCGCCCATGTGACCAACGTCTTGGGCTATGTCGCGCCGATCAAGGAATTGGCTGAAATCTGCCATAAGCATGGCGCGCTCATCGTCGTCGACGGCGCACAATCGGTCCCACATTTCAAGACGGATGTGAAGGACCTGGACTGCGATTTCCTTTCCTTCTCCGGCCATAAGCTTTGCGGGCCGACCGGCATCGGCGTCTTATATGGCAAATACGAATTGCTGCGTAAGACCGAGCCGTTTATGACCGGCGGCGGAATGAACGCCAAATTCGATATGTGCGGCGACGTGAATTTCCTCGAGCCGCCCGTGCGCTTCGAAGCAGGGACGCAGAACCTCGAGGGCATCATGGGCCTAAGGGCCGCCATCGAATACATCGAGAAGGTTGGGATCGACAACATCGCCGCCCACGAGCGCGAACTCAAGAAGTACGCGGTCGAGAAGATCAAGGCCACCGACAAAGCGACCATCTACAACGCCGAATCCGAAGCGGGCATCGTCACGTTCAACGTCGACGGCGTGTTCGCCCAGGATGCCGCGACCTACCTTAACAGCAGGGGCATCGCCTGCCGTTCGGGCCAGCACTGCGCCAAGATCCTGAACGATTTCCTAGGAACCGTCGCCACCGTGCGCGCTTCCTTCTACCTCTACACCACCAGAGAAGACGTCGACGCCCTCGTCGAAGCCATCGATAAATGCAAAGGAGAGTTCTTGAATGCCTACTTTTGAAATCACTCCTGAAATGATGAGGGAGATCATCATGGACCATGCGTCCAACCCCCGTCACAAAACCGACCCGAAGGACGATTCCTATCTTTCGATGCATTCCTCTTCCGTGAACTGCATCGACGACATCAACGTCTACCTGAAGGAAGAGGGCGGAAAGATCAAAGATGCGAAATGGGAAGGCGTCGCCTGCACCATCTCGACCGCCTCGACCGATATCCTCTGCGATCTTTTGGTCGGCAAGAACAAAGACGAAGCCCTTTACATCATCGAGCAATACACCCACATGCTCCACGAAGAGCCCTATGACGCCGATGCGCTTGAAGAGGCGCTCGCGTTCATGAACACGTCCAAGCAGGCGGCCCGCATCCACTGCGCCTCCATCGGCTGGGACGCGGTCAAGCAATTGCTGGAGGAACACCACCATGGCGATTGAAGACGAGAAGGATATCATCAACCAGGAATACAAATACGGCTTCAAAGATGAGGACGTATCGATTTATTCGACCGGCAAAGGTCTGACCGAGGATATCGTCCGCGCGATTTCCAAGGCCAAGGATGAGCCGGAATGGATGCTTGAGTTCCGCCTCAAGGCTTTCCATATGTTCGAGAAGATGCCGATGCCGAGGTTCGGCCCGAGCCTCGACTTCATGGATTTCGATTCCTATACCTATTTCACCCGCGTCTCGAAGGCGGAGGAAACCTCGTGGGACGACGTCCCCGACACCGTCAAGAGCACCTTCCAGAAACTTGGTATCCCCGAGGCGGAGCAGAAGTTCCTCGCCGGCGTCTCGACTCAGTACGAATCCGAGGTCGTTTACCACAATATGTTGGAGGAGGTACGTCAAAAAGGCGTCATTTTCCTCTCAACCGACATGGGCTTGAAGCTCTTCCCTGAGATCTTCAAAAAGTATTTCGCGACCGTCATCCCGATCGCCGACAGCAAGTTTTCGGCCCTCAATTCCGCCTGCTGGTCCGGCGGCAGTTTCATCTATGTCCCTAAGGGCGTGAAGCTTGAGAAGCCCCTCCAGTCCTATTTCCGCATCAACAACGAGAAGACCGGGCAGTTCGAAAGGACGCTCATCATCGCCGATGAGGGCGCGGACATCCATTACGTCGAAGGCTGCACCGCCCCGATCTATTCCAAAGAGTCCCTCCACGTCGGCGTCGTCGAGATCATCGTCGAGAAGAACGCCCACGTCCGCTATACGACCATTCAGAACTGGTCCAACAACATCCTGAACCTCGTCACCCAGCGCTCGCGCGTCGAGGAAAACGGCTTCATGGAGTGGGTCGACGGCAACATCGGATCCATGACCACCATGAAATACCCCGCCTGCATCCTCCATGGCGATTACGCCAGGGGATCGACGATTTCGATCGCCGTCGGCGGCAAAGGCCAGTACCAGGATGCCGGCGCCAGGATGATCCATCAGGGCAAGAACACCTCTTCGACGATCATCTCGAAATCGATCGTCCATGATGGCGGCGTCGCCAATTACCGCGGCACCGTCCGCTTCGAAGAGTCCGCCACCGGATCGAAGTCGCATGTCGAATGCGACACCTTGATCGTCGACGAAATGTCGAGAAGCGACACCATCCCGGTCAACGAAACCAAGAACAACGATTCCTATATCGAGCACGAGGCCACCGTCTCTAAGATCAACGCCGACCAGCTCTTCTATCTCATGAGCCGCGGCATTTCCGAAGAGGACGCGACGCAAATGATCGTCATGGGATTCATCGAACCTTTCTCCAAAGAACTTCCGATGGAGTACGCCGTCGAACTCAACCGCCTCATCAAAATGGATATGGCGGGATCAGTGGGGTAAACGATGGTCCAAGAATATGACGTCATCGTCGTCGGCGGAGGACACGCCGGCGTCGAAGCAAGTCATGCATGCGCCAAGATGGGGATGCGCACTCTTTTGTGCACCCTGAATAAGAAGATGATCGCCAATATGCCCTGCAATCCGCACATCGGCGGATCGGCGAAAGGCGTGGTGGTGCGCGAAATCGATGCGTTGGGCGGCCTCATGGGCATCGCCGCCGACCATCACCCGCTTCAGATCAAGATGCTCAATACCGGCAAAGGCCCTGG
>JAILKX010000106.1 GCA_024693415.1 Bacilli bacterium | reverse complement strand
CCCCGCGTTTTGGAGGCGTTATCGCGCATTGGCGACGAGGAGCAGACCCCATATGGCCTAGACGTCCATTCGCAGCGCGCCGCCGAGCTCATCAAGGAACAGTTCGGCTGTCCTAGCGCCGATATCCATTTCGTCGCGGGCGGCACCCAGGCGAACCTAGTCTTTCTTTCCGGCGCCTTAAAGTCCTACGAGGGCATCATCTCCTGCGTGACCGGTCACATCAACGTTCATGAATCCGCGGCGATCGAAGGAAGCGGCCACAAGATCTTCACGCTTCCTGGCAAGGATGGCAAATTGTCCGCGGAGGACATCGAGAAGGCCATGTCCCTCAATAACGATGAGCACACCGTCTCATTGAAGGCGGTCTATATCTCGAATTCGACCGAAACCGGAACGATCTACACGCGGGCAGAACTGAACGCCCTCGGCACCGTCTGCGATAAATATGACCTCTATCTATTCCTCGATGGCGCCCGCCTTGGCAGTGCGCTCACTAGCCCCGAGAACGACATCGAACCCTCCTTCATCGCGAGGATGTGCGATGGCTTCACCATCGGAGGCACCAAAAACGGGATGATGCTAGGCGAAGCCTTAGTCATCGTCAGGAAAGAGCTCAAGAAGAACTTCCGCAACCACATCAAGAACAAAGGGGCGATGCTCGCCAAAGGGTTCCTCGTAGGTGCCGAATACGAAGAGATGTTTAAGGATGGCCTATATTTCGATCTTGCCAAGAAGACAAACGACCTAGCCTTCTCGTTGAAGGATGGCCTCCTCAAATTAGGCGTAGACGTATACCCCTCCTCCACCAATCAGGTATTCGCTAAATTCAAAAAGGATAAAGCCTTAGCCATCATCGACAGATTCGGCTGCGAGAAGTGGTAAGAGCTCGGAGAGGATCTCATCATCCGCTTCGTCACTTGCTTCAAATCCACCGAGGAAGACGTCCAATCCGCCCTCTCATTCATCGCATCCCTCTAGTCCCATTGGGCGGCGCCCAGCCATAATAAAAAGGCTGGGGTGCCCCTCCCGGTCAAGAGCAATATCGCCCTATCATAGGACATCGAAAGTCCTCCCCAAAATCCGAATCCGTGGGGGACATGTATGTGTTTTCATTCGATTTGGAACGAGATTAGGTGCACCCACCCATCAATGGCGGGTCCCAGGGTTAGCGGGGGTCGTCGAGGTGGGATTTCATCTCGTCCAGTTTGAACACCTTGATGACGTTGCCGTCGTAGATGCTGAAAGAATATTTGACGGCGACGTTTTTCTCTTTGTTGATATAGCATTCGTAGTATTTGCTTTCGTCGGAGTTCTTGAACTTATCCCAGCCTTCGTCGGTGGAGATGTCGTATTCCGGCTCATAGAGGCGATAGCCGTTTTCCTCTAGGACTTTGCCATAGCCTTCTAGGCGATAGATGAGGCTATTGTCATAGATCTTGTAACACTTATGGTCGAGCATCAGGGCTCCGCCGAAGAGGTCTTCGGAGGCAGAGGTGAGGCCTTTGGACACGGAATAGTTATCCTCCATCGGGAAGAAGGGTATGACGACGCCTAGGCTTCCATCGTACCAGGACATCATCGTTTCCTTGTCCCTATCGCTCCAATCGGTGTCGGCCGTGAGAAGGCGGCCGCTGTAATAGCCTTGCTTCGCCTTTTTGAACCAGATGTCGGTATTGCGTTCTGGGCCATAGGTTTTGCCATTAGGGGCAGCATAGAGGTAGTCGATGCTCCTTAAGATAACCGCGAGGTCGCCGGAGGGGTCGATCGCCATCCAATATCCGCCGCGCTCGCCATAGAAGAGATTGAACTTGAGGTCGTCGCCGGCGCGGGAGACGGTGAAGCCATTTTTCTTGAGGTGTTCGGCGTAGTCGCTAGGCTCGATGCCGGCGAGGAAGGCTTCGTAGAAGGAGCGCTCCCCATCGCTATCCAAGTTCCAGCCGTGCCAGATCTCGAGGTTATCGGTTTCCGGGGCTGGGAGGGTCAAATAGGCCATGTCTTTTATTTGGGCGGCAGCGGACTGCGCGAATTCGTTGTCTGAGAAATCCTTGGTGTCGTTAGGCCCGACGAAGGCGGAGATATCCCCTTCATAGACGTAGAAGCTCTTGGCGTCATCGCTTATGAAATAGAGATAATTCCGGTCCATAAAGGCGAGGTAGCCGCCTTCGGTCTTGGACAATTGGAAATTTGGGTTGTCCGCATCGGATTCGGATAGGGCGGTGCCGTCTTTCTTGTATCGGTAGTATTTGTTCTCGACGCTTGTGTAGGAGATCGGGGTGTCGTCGGATTCGTCTGCGAA
>JAILKX010000092.1 GCA_024693415.1 Bacilli bacterium | reverse complement strand
GGATGAACTGGGAGAGCGCACCGATGACATACAAGACGGCAAGGATGATCGCCGTATGGGTGAACGTGTCCATGTCGATGCCGCTTGGGGACATGGTCCCGTCGGCGATGATGTTGGTCAGGCGTTCGATGCGGTTAGGTCCGATGATGGTCATGACCGCCGAAACGATGGAGAAGAGGAAGCTGATGATCAAGGCCGGAAGATAGGCTTTGAAATATCCGGCGTTGCGGCGGATTTGCGCCCGGTCGAATTTGCGGCCGGGTCCGGTAGGAGTATGTCTAGGTGGCATATTAGAGTTCCTCCTCGTCGAGCTGGGAAAGCGCGATCTCTTTGTAAACGGGGCAAGCGGAGAGCAGTTCGTCATGCTTGCCGATACCGGCGATTCGTCCGCCGTCAAGAACGATGATGCGATCGGAATCCTTGATGGTGCCGATGCGCTGGGCGACGATGAGGACCGTCTTGTCGGCGAAAGCCTTCTTGAGGTTTTGGCGGACGACCATATCGGTCTTGTAGTCCAAAGCCGAGAAGGAATCGTCGAATATTAGGATCTCGGCCCCTTTATATAAGGCTCGCGCGATGCAGAGCCTCTGCTTCTGCCCGCCCGAGAAATTGGTACCGCCTTGGGCGACCTCGGCATGGATTCCCTTTTCCAAATCGAAGACGAAATCCGCCTCGGCCATACGGAGGGCCTGCTGGACTCTTTCTTCGTCCGGTTCGACTTCCCCATAGGCGACATTCGACGCGATATCCCCAGCAAAAAGCCGTGATTTTTGAGAAATCAGGCCGATTTTGCGGCGCAGGGAGTCTTGCTTATATTCTTTGACGTTGACCCCGTCGACGAGGATCTCGCCTCCGTCACAATCATAGAAGCGATTGAGGAGGTTGAGGACGGTGGTCTTGCCAGAGCCCGTCGCGCCGATGAAGGAGACGGTCTCCCCCTTCTTGGCGGAGAAGGAAATCCCTTCAAGCGTATCCTCCCCTCCTTTTTCGTAGGAGAAGGCGACGTCCTTGAATTCGATCTCGCCGCGGTCTGGGACATCTTCGATCGGTCCATCCACGATGGCGGGTTCCGTATCGAGGACTTCGTTGACGCGCTTTGCGGAAACGACCGCGCGGGGCAGGAAGATGAAAACGGCGACCAGCATCAGGAACGACATGACGATCTGAAGGGCGTATTGGGTGAAGACGGCCATCTCGGAGAGCCTGGCGACGCGGGCTTCGAACACCGATTCGCGGTTGATGAGGATCGCGCCGATCCAGTAGATGGAAAGGGTCAGGCCGTTCATGACGATGTTTAACGTCGGCATCAAAAAGGACATCGCGCGCTGGGTGAAAAGCTGGTTTTTGGTCAGTTTGTCGTTGGCTTTGCCGAACTTCTCTTCCTGATAGTTCTCGGCGTTGAAGGCGCGGACGACGCGGACGCCGGTGATATTTTCGCGGGTGACGTCGTTAAGATCGTCGATGAGGCGCTGGATGCGGCGGAACTTCGGAAGGGCGATGGCGATGACAAGCCCTACCACCACCGCGATCACGCCGATCGCCACGCCGACGGCCGTCGTCCATTCGACCGAGGTCGAGGAGATCTTGGCGATGGCCCAAATCGCGAGGATCGGCGACTTCAGAAGCATCTGGAGCCCGATCGCAAAGAACATCTGGATCTGGGCGACGTCGTTGGTTGTACGAGTGATGAGGGAAGGGATCGAGAAGCGATTCATCTCCGCGCTGGAGAAAGAGGATACCTTTTCATATATGGCTACGCGCAGGTTATGCGCGAGGCGGTTGGCAAAGCGGGAAAGCAGCAAGGAGCATAGGACCGCCGCGGCGACGTTACCTAAGGAGCAAAGCAGCATCAAGCCGCCGTTAGCCCATACGTCGTTCATCTGAACCTTGCCGTTTTGGACCAGGGCGACCAGTTTGCCCGTGTATTCGGGCATCTTCAGTTCGAGGTAGACTTGCAAGACGACCAGCCCCGCGGACAAGGCGATGGCGACCCAGTCTCTCCAGACGAAGCGTTTCATTAATTTGAACATCCTCTACCGCTCCTCCTTCGCATCTCAATTGTCGGATTAAATTAGTTCGAGGTCGAACTAATTTAACAAATAGTAATACTTTGTATACAAAACGCAATAACTTTGCGTTCGGAAAAAAGAAAAGTCCCGATGGAACCGGGACTTTTGATTTGCACTGGAGCACGATGCGGGAATCTTTGCACAAATCTCTCGGAGCAAATACCACAATATTCTCGGTTTAAAATTAACAAATCTCTCGGAGATACATTGATTTCGCAGTGTAGCCGGCTTATCATTTTCATATGAAAACAGAACGAACGAAGAACTACTTGCCTAGAATCCGAGACAAAGAATTAGAGGATCTTCTTGCCGATTTCGGCGCGGTATTGATCCGCGGGCCGAAATGGTGTGGAAAGACGACGAGTGCGGAGCGCCTTGCCAATTCCGCAATCTACCTAAACGATCCTGATCACTTGGAAGAGTATGAGGAAATCGCA
>JAILKX010000085.1 GCA_024693415.1 Bacilli bacterium | reverse complement strand
AATTTCTTATCGGACACCATGCTTCCGATGCGCTTCACCAATGCGAGGGAATCCTCGAGGTTCAGGTAGGTGCTCTCGTCGAAAGGCAAGGATTTGGAATAGGATTCGGCGGCGACGTCGGCGGAGAAGGCGACTTTCATGCCGTTATTGAACTCGTGTTCGGCTTCGCCATAAGGGAAGTCGATGTGGTTCAGGGTGCCGCTGCCATCCGAGCCTAAGCCGATCGGCAATGTATCGCTGCCGATGGGCAGGTTCAAAACGAAGTAGTGGGCATTGATTTCCTGAATATCGTTGGTCGCGTCGACGATGCTCTGGAAATCAATCTCGCCGGAAGACTCTTCCGAGGTTTCGCCGGTCGAGAGGGAGAAAGACTCGATCCCGAAGCTTTCAAAGATCGAGTAAAGGAAATAATCGAGGGCTCCGTATTCGAAATAGAAGATGCCCCTGGTGGTGTCGTCGTATCCGCCGGCATGGTCGTCGGAAGAGCTCAATGTGGTCTTATAGCGGAACCCGCCGTTGCCGGAAGCGTAATCGCAGTTATCGTCGGTGAGGCTGAAGAAAAGCTCCTCATCCTGCAGCATGAGGTTCACGTCTTTATCGACACCGTTATAGTCAAGCGGGGCGTCCACATAGAGGTCCAATCCATGAATAGAGGGCTCATCGAGGCGGATGGCCGCGCTTGCGCCAGTCAGCGTGAAGCGGTTTTCCTTGCCCTCCGTTGTGGCGGGGATCGCGAAGGTCAGCGATTCGAGGTCCAGGGTCAATCCCTCCTGAAGGCCGGTCGAAAGCTGTTTGGCGATGGGGATGGTATTTTCATCAACGGCCTCGGAGACGGTTTCGGCGGCAGGGGCGTCACCTGCTTCCTTTCGCACGGGCATATACGCGTACGCGCACGATAACAAAAAGCACCCTGCAGCGAGGACACCCATTAATTTGAGACAAGTTTTCTTCATGGTGCTTTTCGGTAAAGGAAGCCACCCCTGCTTGAAAAACGCAAGCAGGGGCGGGTGTAATAAAGGGAATTAGGCGGCTAAGTAGTAGTTGCCAGCGGCGACGTTTTCCGCGCCGATCAGATTGTAGCCGTAGAGGGCGTAGTAGGCGTTGGTCGCGTCATCGGACTGGAAGCCGTTGACGAGGCTATAGAGGTCGCCTTTTGCATCATCGCCGATGACGCCGGTGTCGGCGACGGTCTTGACGAAGAGGTTGTAGTAGTCAGTTCCTTCGCCGAGGACGCTTTGGATGGTGAGGTTGCCGTCTTCGTCAGCTTCGCCGAAGTTGGTGAGGCCGAGGTCGACGCTCACGGAGGCGATGTGCATCTCGGTGTCGGTGGTGGAGACCGCGTCAACGCTGGCGGAGATGTTCACATCGGTGAGGCAGCGGGCGGTGAATTTGCCCTGCTTCAGATCGTTGGAGGTAAGGGAGACGGTGGCGTCGCCGAGGAGTCCGATGCCGAGGAGATCGCCGAGGTTGGCCGAGATCTCGTACTCAGTGGAGTTGGTGCTTTCGGTGACCTTGAAGCCGCCCCAGCAGTCGGCGATGTGGACGCCGTTGGAGAACGGATTCCAGCCGGAGGATTCTTCGGTGGTTTCAGTGGCGGCGGTCTCGGTGGTGGTTTCCTCGGTGGTGTTGGTCAATTCGTCCATCAGGGATTCGTTGACGCCGATCGTGTATTTGAGGACCCAGTTGAGCATGTCGTCGGTGAAGTCTTTACCATCGAGCCTCACGGCGTCCTGGACGTTGCGGACGCGGCCGTAGGAGGAGTTGCGGGTCAAGAGCAATTCGCCTTCCGGATCGATGCCGTTGGCATAGAAGTAGATGTTGGAGTCGCGCTTGCCTTCGAGCTCGTTGGCGCGGAAGTAGGTGTCGTTATCGGGGGCGTTCACGCCGCGGATGACGGGGAGATTGTCGAAATTTGCGGCGATTTTGGTTTCTGCGCCTTCCACAGCCGCCTGGGCATCGAAGGAATAGATGGTGGTCTTGTCGCCGACGATCTCGAGGCCGACGGAGCCTTCGAGGCCGTAGTTGGAGACGCCTTCGATCGAGCTGATCTTGTCGTTCTCCTTGTTGGCGTAGACGCCCATGGTCAAGGTGTTGACGAGTTCGACGCCGAGGTCGACGAGCGGGCTGTAGTCGTCGAAGTTCTCGGTGCTTGAGAAGGCTTCGATGGCGGTGGTGGCGGCGTTCTCGCCGGAGAGGACGCCGATGTCGTCGACGGTTAGGCCGAAGGTCTCGACATCGTTCTTTAGCAAGGAGACGGAGAGGGAGTCGATGTTGCCTTCTTCGCCTTCCGCGGCGTCGGCATAGCCGATCACGACCGCGATTTCAGTTCCTTCGGCCATGCCGAGCTTGCTGCCGTCGATGGTGAGCGAGGTGGTGGTGCCGAGGGAGACGTTGGAGATGAGGCCCTGTTTCTCGAAGAGGCCGAAGAACTGGCCGTTCAAGAGATCGGAGAGCAAGGATCCGCTTTCCTGCGCGAACAGGGCGCTGGAGAGGCGGGAGAAGCGATCGTCTTTGGTGAAGAAGGAGAGGAGGTAGTTGAGGTCGAGGGCTTCGAGGCCGGATTTCGCGGATTCCATATTGATGAGGCCCTGGATCGCGCCTTCGCTCTTCTGGGTGGAGAAGCCGTCGGCGATTTCAGCTGCGGTGGCTTTGGAATCGTATTGGAACGCGACCTCATTGAAGTCGTCTTGGAGTCCGAGGAGGACGTTGTGCTTCTGCTTGAAGGATTCGGCGTAGTGGCTGAGGCTCAGGTCGACCTTGCCGCTGCGGACGCTTTCGTTGAAGTTGAAGGCGATTTCGCCGTCGATGCCAAGGTTGGTCTTGGTGCCGGTCTCGTCCTTCACCGCGCCGGTGATGGTGGCGCCGAAGGTCTTCTGGTCGGCGATTTTCTCGACGGTGTCGAAGATGCCGCGGACATGGGAGAGGGATTCGAATTCCCTTCCTTCGGGGGCTTCGAGGGCGGAGACGCCGGAGAAGTCGCTGATCTTGATCTCGCCATTGAGGGAGATGGAGGCGACGCTGATGCCATCGAAGACGATGGAGGCAAGGCTCTCGCCTTCTAGGCCGCTCAGGGTCACGAGGACGTTGCCTTCAAGGCCGAGCGGGGCAAGGGTGAGCTTGATTTGGATGAGGTTGTCATCGGAGTCGATGAATTCGACGAGGTCGAGGACGGAGGTGTAGGAGCCGGTATCGATTCCGTTCATGAGGTCGGAATCCATGATGGCGGAGATATCGAGGCCGATGACTTCGAGGAGGCTTTCGATCTGGCTGAGGTCGGTGGTGGACTCGCCAGATTCCTCGCTGTCGGTCATGAAGACGCTGTCCTTGATGTCGGTGTAGAGCTCGTCGATATAGGTTTTGGTGGTCTTAGCGAGGAGGACGTCGTTGATGTTCAGGTAGCCGTTGCTTTCGTAGCCGTTCTCATCATCGCCTTCTTCGAGGTAAGCGACGCTGATTTCGTGGCCGCCGAACGCTTCGCCTTCGCCGCGGGCTTTGTCGATCGCGAGGTCGACGTCGATGCCCTTGAAGCCATATTTGTCGGCGTCATCGTCGTAAAGGTCGATGTTGGCGTCGAGAGAGAGGGTCGCCGCTTCGGAAGCTGCGTCGCTCTTGAGGACGGTCCTCGAGCCTTGGACGCTTTCGGTGTTGTGGCCGATGGTGAGGTCGGCTTCGATGCCGAACTCAGGCTTGGCCACGAGTTTAGCAATTCCTTTGAACAGCTCAGCGGAATCGGTGAGGTTGCGGTATTCGCTGACGTTGCCGTAGACGCGGTTCTGCCACGCTGCGGGGAGGTTTCCACTCACGTCGGCGGAGACGGAGAGGGTCATGCCATCCTGAATGACCCAGGGGTCGACGGAAGTGGCTTTGGACCAATTGCCCTCGCTGTCCTTGACGGCTTTGGCCGGAAGGTCGACGTGGGAGAAGTTGAAGTCGGCGTCGGCGCCCATTCCGAGGACGACGTTCATGTCGCCGAGGGGCAATTCCCAGACGAAATAGGGAGCGGAAGCGGTGCCGATGTCGACCATTTCGCCCATGGAGGCCATGATCGCGTCGACGTCGATCGCGCTGGAGGAAGTCTCTTCGGTGGTTTCGGTGGT
>JAILKX010000073.1 GCA_024693415.1 Bacilli bacterium | reverse complement strand
TGTCCCCCACGGAATTCTTTTCATTGCGGCCATAGTTTGTCCGCCGTCAGGGCGGGCACCCCGCAGAATGCTCCCTTCGAGGCCAAATCGCTCTTAGAACGGCTTTCTGGGCCCTTGGGCGGCGCCCGAGATGAGCGGGAGCATTCTGCGGGGTGCCCGCCCTGACGGCGGACAAACTATGGCCGCAATGAAAAGAATTCCGTGGGGGACATGTATGCGAATTCAGCGGATTTGGGACAAAACGCGTCCGCTTTTCGGTGACTGTTTCCGTCCCCGTTTTTTTAAGAAAAAAGATCGGTTTCCATTCCGATCTTCAGGCGATGTCAGGTTTGGCGGTGTCGCAGGCCCCATAGCTCACGTTGATGCGGGTTACATTCGATCCGTCGCGGACCTCATAGGCCGAGAAGAGGTAATTTGTGATATCGAGGCGGTCGGGGTAATTCTCATCCCTGCCTTCGGGGAAGGAACGGATCTGGAGGGATCCCTCGCCCCAACTCGAATAGAGGTTCTCCCTCCCGCTTGGGGCGGGGATGGCGAAGGGGCCGACGAGTTTGTCCTGCCAGGAGAGCCCGAGGTTTTTGATCTCGGCTTCGCTCATGGCGTAGGGCGAGAAGAGCTCGGAAGACGCCATCTCGGCGGTAAGGGCATTGAAGAAGCCGGACTCCACCGCTTCTAAGGCCTCGAAGGAGATCGAGCGCGACTCCGTTTCCTTCTCCGCCCCGATATCGGCGTAGGTCGAGGCGACGATGACGTCGAGCTCATCGGCGTACACGTAGAGGCTCGCGCTGCATTCCGGGGTCGAAAGGAACAAAGAGGCGTATAGGTCGGCGTAGGAATAATGGAAGGCGAATTCCGATTCGTCGCCCACTGACGCTGCAGTTTCGGGATCGGACTGGACGTTCAGGACGAACTTGGTCGGCATCTTGAACTTCTCGCTTGCGATGTATTCCTTCATCGAGGCGACTTTCTGCTGCGCTTCCTCGGCCGTGATTTCCGGCCCGCCGGCGCATGAAAAAAGAGCGAATGCTGTCATCGTTATTGCGAAAATGGACTTGGTTTTCATGGCGGCGATGGAGGGGGTTACCGAACTATTATAATTCGCGCGCAGGCAATGGCAATCGGCAATCGAAGCCAGAGGCGGCAATACAAAAGGGTCCTCGGCGTATCACCGGGGACCCAGATGTTCGATTTGGCGCAGAGCTTATTCGGCAGCGACTTGGGAGAGCTTGGTAACATCAGGATAGGTGATGTTCGCGTTGCCCCACTTGACGGAGAGCTTGGACTCCATGCCGGCCATCTTGGTGCTGTAGTCGGTGAGGAGGTAGTTGTCGATGGTGATCGAGGTGGTCATATCATAGATATCGGTTCCGGCGATATTGGCCTCGATGGTGAGGTTGCCGTCGCCCTTGGAATAATAGTGGAAGTCAAGGGTGACCTTGTCGGTGGAGATGACGCTGTAGGCCTTTTCGACCATCTTGATGGTGTTCAGAAGACCCTCGAGGGCGGTCGCGCCGGCGGAGGCGAGCTCCTCAATATCCATGGAGCTGCCGGCATCGGCGGTTTCGCCGGCATATTCGGTGAAGGCTTTCTTGGCGTCTTCGGCGCTGGCTTCAACGCTGAAGTAGGTGTCGTTGGTGACGACATAGAGGACGTTTTCCTTCCAGTAGACGTAGGCCTTCATGGACTCGCTGTTGACGGTGCCGGTCATGGCGAGGTAGTAATCGTCGGGTGCGAAGTCGATGGTGACCGAGGTGGAAAGGGTTTCGCTGCCAGTGGACATGGACATCGAGCTCGTGACCTGGTACTTGTTGGGGGAAGAGAAGTCGGAGGCATTGGCCTTCTTGGAGATGGCGGTGGCCTTTTCGGTGGCTTCTTCCTGGGTGATTTCGGCGCCTTTGCCGGAGCAGGCGACGAGGACGGTTGTGGATGCGAGAGCAAGAATCAGACGCTTTGCTTTCATTGTTTTATTCTCCTTTATGTTTAAAACATGACTAATTCTACACCGAGAAATCGATTTGTTAAATATATTGGCACTAAAAATTTTGATAGATTAACATATTGTTGGCGCACGAAAATAGTCGATTAATAGTAATTTTTGTTATGCATGAAAGCGGTTTAATTCTTCAGATATGAGGGGATCTGGAGGGCCATATAGAGCGTGGCGTCGCCATTGATGATGAATTCGTTATCGCTATTGAGCTCATATGGCTCGGTCAGATCGACGTCCTTGTAATAGATGTCGTTGACCCCTTCTACGAATATGAAGGAGACGCCACAGCCGTCTGAGTTCTCGTAGTAATCCTCATCGGTGTAGATGACCTCGCCCTTGTAGGCATAGCTGTATTTGAGCCTCATGAAGGTCCTGGTGCGGCTGTAATGGACGTTGCCGTCGTCGTCGATCGTCGTGATATAGTAATGTTTCGCCTTGCCGGGCTGATGGACCGCTTCTCCCGTCTGGAGGTAGACGCTGCTCACGAAGTCGAAGACGAGCCCGTTGCTGTCGTCGAGGAGATGGTAGACCTTGAGGTTCGAATCCTTGCCGTCGAGGCGCGCGTCCGAATTCGCGAAGAAGACGAGGGATTCATTGACGAGGTCCACCGCTTTGTCGTCGATCTTCAGGGTAAAGGAATCGAAGTACGAGGAGAATTTCGCGAGGACGTTCCGCTCGAATTCGTAGCCCGCGTAGATCCTGCCCTTCCTGACGAAAGTCTGCATCGGCATGTAAAGGACGTCGTCGAGATAGAGCTTGACCTCAAGGGTCAGGTAGGCCTCGTTCTTGTAGTCGCGGCAATAGAGGCTCGTGACGCCGTCTAAGGTGATGTTCGAATTCGGGTCGACGAGCTCGGTGCAGGCCTCATCGGTGAAGAGGGCGTAGTTCCAGACCTGGCTCGCCTTAATCGACTCGCCATCGTTCCCATAATAGGAGAACGAATAGACGGGCTCGCCGTCGACGATATCGTAGATCTTGAATTCGGCCTGGGACGATTGCCCGCCGCGAAGGATGTAATAGACTTCGATGTTCCGGTCGATGATGACGGTCCCATCGCCAAGGGGCTCGTTTCCGCCGGCGTCCCAATACAAAGACCCTTTGCTCGAATCGAGGTTGAATTCGCGATAGAGGTCGACCTTATCGCCCTCGGCATAGGACTTGGTCGCATCCGAGAAGGACCCGTCTCCTGTGGCAATGTGCACGGTGACGAGATATGTGGTCGCTTCGCCGGTCGAGGTCGAGGAAGAAGAGGAAGAGGAGCTCGCGTCCCAATAATGGTTGATCGACTGCTGGAGGAAGCCCTTCGTGAAGCACATGGAATAGATGCGGATATAGCCGTTATCCGCATCGGGCTCGATGTAGATCGCGACGTCCATATCCCTTTGCGAAGCATAGAAGAGATAGTCGACGTTCAGCGGGTACTTGCCCCAGGAGGAATAAAGCTTCGCGTAGAAGTTCGCTTCATTATTGACGGCCTCGCTTATGGAGCTCTCGCCAGCGGCTTTCTCATCGATCCGGATGCCGGTGAGGACCGAGTCCCAAGTGGCGTTCAGTTCGATCGGCTCAAGCGGGATATCGCCGAGGAAAATCTCGTAGATCTTGGTTGCGTTGAAGTTAACCGACCCATAGCCGAAGGTCTCGCTATAGGCGTAGGCCCCTTCGTAATCGATGCCATGGGGGATATCGACGGGATCCTTTTCCTCCTCCGGGTTGTCCGCGATCGTTCCGATGTAGATCACGTGGGAATCGGATACCGGCATGACGAAGATCATAACGTCATCGTCGAGGGGTTTGACGTAGCTTTCTTGCCCATCGCTTTCGAATCCCGAAGCGAGGAGGTTATTGACGAAGGTGTGCCAATCGGAATCGTTTTCGCCGCTCACGCGGATTATCAAGGTGCCATCATAGAATTCATGGGTGAAGTTCAAGCTGGAGCTCGCCGAGGCGAAGGGCGGGACGACGCCGGTTTGGCCAAGGCTGATTGAGTCGATCGCGTCCGAGGGCCAATTCGCCTGGTTCGTCCCCTGCCCGCCTTGTTCGTGTTTCTCCCTCGTCACGAGGTCGTAGATGATGTCGCCGCCATAGGAGGAGCTGATCGAGCGGTAGACCTCGGGGATGGCGCTGCTCTCGGTGCCCGATTTCGCGTGGAAGGCGTCGGCTTTGATGTCGCCCGAATTGAGGCCGAGGTCGCCATAGAGGATCTCGGCGATCTCGCCATCGGCGGTGCCGCTATCGATGCGGCGATAGGAATTCCCGTCGTACCACCGCTGGTTCCCGACTTCGATGTCGTAGCCGCTATAGGAGGAAAGGGTCGGATGGGAGGAATCCTTGGTGACCTTCTCCGAGATCTTGTAATAGGATTTCCGCCACTCGTCCATCTTCCCCTCGTCGAATTCGACGTAATCGTATTCGTAGGTGTAGCCCGGGGCGAGGTAGGCGAGGTCGGCCTCTTCGTTAGCGGTCTTCATCGATAGCTCGTAGTCGGTGGACTTGGAATCGAAATCGTAGTCGAGCTCCATCCCGACGTACCACTTGGTGTTATAGGTCTTCGCGCCCTGGGCAAGGGCGATGTCGAAGGAGACCGCCATCGTGATGAGGTCGTCGGAGAGGAGGTTCACCTCGAGGCCGAAGACGAAGGTGTAGTCGTATTTGTATTGGTCGGCGGTGCTGTCCACCTTGTAGCCGGTATCCATATCGAAATAGATGGTCCCGGTCACGCTTCCTTTGTATTTGGAGCCGAACTCGAAGCCCGAGCCGATCTTCTCATAGACGAGGCGCATGTAATTGAACTGCGCGATCGGCGGCTCGGAGAAGGAGATGTCCTCGCTCGCCGTCCCGGCGGATTTGCCGTATTTCGAGAAGAGGCTTTCCCAGCGGTCGGTCGAGACGTTATCGCCGCGCAGGGCTTTGGGCTGACGCGCGTTCCTATTGATGCTCGAGAAAGAGGAATTGACCGCGTCGAAGGCCTTCTTGACCTTGGCGTAGTCGCTGTTGTCCGAAGATGAGCCGCAGGACAATAGCCCAAGGCTCAATAGCGCCGAAAGCAATACTCTCTGAATGTTTTTCATGATCGCTCCCCCAAATGAGATGCTTTATGGATGTGATGGTCGCTTTGAAAAGGATGTTATTTTGTACGTTCGATTTCATTTTATATTGCGGCCACGAAAAAATAAATAATGTTATATGCGCATGCGCGCAAAAAATAGCCGGCCTAGGCAAGATTGCTTAGGCCGGCTTGGAAATCAAGAGAACTTGACGTCGAAGCGCTTGGGGAAGAGCTTCTTGACCTTGATGTCCCACCCTTTGTTGAATTTGGCCATGTTGGGTTTTCCGCGGAAGGAGATGGCACTGAGGTTCTCGCAGCTGAGGAATGGGTGCTCACCCATTTCCTTGACGCTTGAGGGAAGCGAGACGGTCTCAAGGCTCATGCAGGAAGCGAACGCGGAATCGCCGAGGTTCGTGAACCCGTCGTTGAGCACAACCGACTTGAGCTCGGGGCAGTAGGAGAACGCGTCTCTGCAGATATGGTCCGTATCGCGGCCGAAGGTCACGCTTTTGAGGGTTCTGCACGCATAGAAGGCCTTTACCCCGATGACCTCCATCGTTTTGGGCATCGTGACCGAGACTATGTTGCGATTATCGCAGAACGCCTCCTCCCCGATCGCCACCACGGTTTGGCCTTCGTGCGTCTCGGGGATCACGACGTCGCCGCCTGGGCCGACGTACTTGGCGAGCCGCCAATGGTTGCCGTCATAGGTCTTCGTCCACTTGAAGTGGGAATCGGGCGAAGCTTTTCCGGAAGTCGCGGGGGCCTTCGC
>JAILKX010000029.1 GCA_024693415.1 Bacilli bacterium | reverse complement strand
GCGAGGATAGAATCGTCTTCCATGAAATCCTTCACGATCTGGAGCCTTTCGAACTTCAGGTAATCGTAGAGGATGGTCGCGAAGAAGAAGTTGCGGGAAGGCGGGATGGTGATGCCGCCCATGTAGGTGAAGACGGTCAATGTCTTTCCGCCTAGACCCCAGGAATTGATTTCGTCGATGGTCTTCTGCTGCAGCGTTTCGGCATAGCTGATGAGCTTGGTCGCCGATTCTTCGAGGCCGAAGATCTCGCCGATGTAGTTCAAGCGGACGGAAACGTCGTCCGAGTCATTATATAAAGGTATGACGGGAGCGATCTTCGAGAAGGTCTCGCGCTGGGTCTGGCTCATCGCTTGGTTCACGAGGATCAGCTCGGGGTGATAGGAGAGGACTTCTTCTGCGGAGTAGTTCATCGTGAGGGCCACGGCATCGCCATAAAGGGATTCGAATCCTTTGGTCTCGGTGGTTTTCTCATAGGCCAGGATCTTGATGCCGAAGCTCACGACGTCGGGCGAGCCGAAGATGCAGACGATCTTGCGGGTGTTCTTGTTGTCCTCGACGCGCTCGCCGTTCAAGGTTTTGAAAACGGCGGTCTCCTCTTCTTCGGGGCGGGTGTCGGTGAGCATCGGAAAATCGGGATCCATCGTTTGGGTCTCTTCGTTTGACGAGCCACAGGCGGCTAGCCCGAGCATGGGCAGTAGCAGCAATAATCTCTGGATTTTCTTCATAAGCACCTCTTCCGCAAGCGGAAGAAAGAATAAATTAAATGCAATTAACTTGCAATCGATATTGCGCGGTTTGGGCGGAACCTTGTTTCGGCGCTATGCCAAATAAGAAGAACCGAAAAACGAAGTAGTTAAAACCATGATTATCTATATAGACAAATATAGTAATAAATATGCTTTGAAACGATGAATGGTCTGCCGACGTGATTCATTCGACCATCTCTAATAAAATTATGTTCCCTCGCCCGAAATTGAGTAAGAAAAAAGAGGTCATTGACCTCTGATTATCACTGGTGGATTGGGTTACTTGATACCCATTTCCTTCACTTTTTCGGAGACGTAGCTCTTGCCGACGATGATCACTTCGTCAAAGAGGTCCATCGTTTCGTCGTCCGGCCTTTCGAACTCTTTCCTTAAGCGTTCAAGGGCTTCGGGCGGGACGATCCTGTCGTTGGTGCGCATCTCGTTTTG
This sequence comes from Bacilli bacterium, assembly GCA_024693415.1. The sequence goes on along the minus strand of JAILKX010000029.1, from coordinate 5,696 downwards.
GATCTTGCAGACCTCGAAGGGGATGTTGAAGACCACGAGGATGTGCTTTTCGTAGTTCGGGGTGTTCTCGCAGTAGTAGCGGCGGTAGGCGTTGGTGAGGTTGGTCGCGTCGGCGATGACGGTGACGTCCTCCTCTTTGTCGAAGGAGTTGAGGCCTTCGAGGAAGAGATCCCAAAGCTTCTTCTCGTGATGGAAGTTATTGACCGCGCCGAAATGCTTCTTCCTCAGTTCATCGGAAGAGACGATATGGGTATTCGGATGCTCTGCTTGGTATGCTCTCGCCCAGGTGGACTTGCCGCTGCCGGGAATTGCTGATAAGAGAATCATCGTGCGCATGTGCATATCGTACTTTTCTTAAGGAAAGGTGGCAATGATTTCTCTCTAAAATCATACTTCGGTTCGTGAAAAGTAAAGAAAACGCACGCCAATGCGCGTGCGTCTCTATATTTATTTAAGGTATTTGTCGCGATAGTCTTTGATGCCGCGATCATCGATCTTCAGGGACTTCTTGAGGTAATCGAGGAGGCTTCCTTCTGTCTCGATGATGCCGCGCTCGAACTCGTCGAGGAATTCGGGCCTGGCGATCAGCATATCGTAGACGACGCGGCTCTTCCTGATGCCGACTTTGAAGAGGCCCTTCCTAGCGTATTTCCTCGCCTTCTTCCTAGCGACCTTATTGGTGTAGACGTAATCCTTATAGATCGTCTTTTTATCCACCCCTAACAAAGTGAGGATGAGGAAGGCGACGATTCCGGTTCTGTCTTTGCCGACTGAGCAGTGGAACGCCACGCCCCCTTCGGTCTCGAGGCAGGTCTTCACGACTTTGGCGAATTGCTTCTTGCAGTAATCCATGGATCCCATTTGGTAATAGAGTTCGCCCATCGGGGTCGGGTCCTCGTAATACCATTGGTGGTTCTGCCTCTTCTCATGGCTGATGCCTTGGGTGGCTTCCTCTAGGATCCCGATGCCAAGATGGGTGATCCCTTCATATGCGGGGTCGGGCTTTTGGGCTTGCTCGTCTTCCGTCCTAAGGTCGATGATGGTGCGGATGCCATAATCCTCATAGAGCGCCTTCATCGTCTCGGGGGTCGCCTTCTTGAGGGAGCCGCAGCGGTAGAACTTCTTGCTCACGACGGTCCGCCCATCTTGAGCCTTGAGGCCGCCTAGTTCGCGGAAGTTCCGCATGCCGTTTAATTCGATCGGAGTGATTTTCATGCCGTGATTGTACTTGCTCCAACCTTTTTTAGATACCCCCAGTTTCATGGATGAATAATTTGCTGGTCAGGCGGCGGGGTCAGGAATTAGACTTATGCCATGAAATCCCTGGCGAACTTATTTCGCGTAGGTCCCGGACCTTCCTCAAGCCATACGATCGCGCCCTGCAACGCGGCGCTTGCTTTCAAGCGATTCGCGGGGGACGTGGATGCGTTTAAGGTCACTTTCTATGGTTCTTTGGCCTTTACGGGGGTCGGTCACAAAAGCGATGAGGCAATCCGCAAGGCGCTAGGGAACGTCACCTTCGAATTCGATAAGGTCACCGTGCCTCCGTGGCCTCTTACGATGAAATTTGAGGCCTTCAAAGATGGCAAAAGAGTGAAGGACGCTACCTATTTTTCGCTTGGTGGAGGCCAAATCCAAAGCGATGACGATATTAGCGTCAACGAAAAGGAAACCTATCCCTTCCTGTGCTTGCAGGACATCCTCGATTTCATGTCGAGGAGGGGTATCAACGACTTCAAGGAGTTCTGTCTGAAGTTCGAAGACCCGGGGATCGACGATTACCTGATGCACGTCACCAAAACCATGATCGAGACCGTGGACAAAGGACTAAAAGCCACGGGCATGCTGCCCGCGAACGATAATCCGCGCCTCCGTTATTACCGCTCTGCGGGCAAGATATTCAAGCAGGCCCATGATTTGGTCGGCGGCGAGGGGAGAAGATCCCTCTTCATCACCGCCTATGCCTATGCCGTCGCCGAATCCTCTTCGGCCGGCGAAACCGTCGTCACCTCGCCCACCTGCGGGTCGAGCGGCGTATTGCCTTCCGTCCTTTATTATGCGCATAAACAAGAAAGGGTCCCCTTGAACAAGATCAGGGACGCGCTTTATGCGGCCGGGATCATCGGGAACGTGGTGAAGCAAAACGCCTCCATCGCCGGATCCGTTGGGGGATGTGCTGCGGAAATCGGCACGGCGAGCGCGATGGCGGCCGCTGCGCTATGCGCTTTGGCGGACCTTACGCCTTATCAGATCGAATACGCTTCCGAGGTGTCGATGGAGCATTTCCTAGGACTTACCTGCGACCCGGTCGATGGCTATGTCATCATCCCGTGCATCGAAAGGAACGGCATGGGCGCGATCCACGGATATACCTCATATTTATATGCCAGATTCGTCGCCCCAATCCGCAAGAATCAGGTGAGCTTCGACGATGTTGTCGCCGCGATGAAGATTACGGGTGACTCTTTGACGAGCGAATATAAAGAGACCGCACAAGGCGGCCTCGCTAAGATTTTGGAGAAGAACTGCTAGTCGCAGAAATGCTTCCGGCAATAGTTGTAGGTCGAGACCTTCATTTCGCGCATAAGCGAGCCATCGGTCTCGGTTTTGGCGTAGGGCTCGAATTCCTCAGCGGCCCATTTGACGTACTCGAACTCATGGTCCAATAGTTCCAGCGCGTCTTTTTTCGCGAGATACCCGCCTTTGATGTTCTGCAGGAACTCCCTCGCCCTTTCGTCTTCGAGGCGCAACTCGGAAAGAAACCTGTCGTAAGGCGTCCTCTTGGCGTCGTAGCGGTCCATGGAGATGACGAGGGTCAATAGGCGGAAGCAGCGCACCGCGTGGCATGCGGCCTTGATGTCATAACCGTATTTATCGATGACCGGCTGGCGGATCGCGGAAGGTTTTTGAGTCTCTTTGTGCTTCTTCCTGAACGTGCCGCAGAGTGATTCGATCAGGCGGAACTTATGGTATTTGAACAGCGTGTTGAAGAGCGACTTCGAGTCCGCCAAGGCGGGAATTGTCTCGAGCAAATCCTTCTTTTCATCTTCGGAAGCATACCAGACATACTTGGAGAAAAGCATTTCGAGATAGGTGGGATTCATCTTGAAAAGCAGCTCGGAAAGCATGCGGATATCGTGGACGGTCACCTGGCCGTATTTCGTGTCGATGGTCGTCGAGTAGCGGTGGCCAAAATAGAGGTCTGAGAACGTCGGAACCACGAAAGCTTTGCAATCGATGTCGGACGCTTCAGTTTCCAGGTTGTAGTTCTGAGAACCCTGGACATACATAAAGATTATGTCCCTCTCGGTCTTTTGCTTGACGGAAAAAACAATATCCGCCAAAGTTTCCGAATTAACTACCATGCAAAACATTTTAGCACTAAATTTTGTTCATGGAACGTCAATTGTCATGAAAATATACAAATAATGTTGCGTTGGCTTCCTAAATGTGGTTTCGCACGCACAACGAATCTGGCGAATATCTTATTGACAAGGTTTGGCTTGTGGGTATGATTTCGCTATCGGCAACGAAGGGAAAGAGTAAGTTCAGCCCTGGCCCCCGAGAGAAATCCTCCATCGGCTGGAAGAGGATGGGCAAAGATGAACCGAACATGGTCCCAGAGCCGCCGCGGCGAAATGAAGTAACCGTGGCCGGGAGCGCCCGTTAAAGCGCGAGGGTATTTCCAAAAGGCGTACTCAGTGAGGTCTTTGCGGCGACGCAAGGATGAATCAAGGTGGTAACACGGGATCAGCGTCTCGTCCTTGAATGGCAAGGAGAGGCGTTTTTGTTTCTTCTTGGGAAAGGAGAGCAATGGCAGAGATCGAAATCCGCAACCTCAGCAAGTCCTATGATGGCAGGGTTGTGCTCGACGACATTTCGCTTTCGGTTGAGAAAGGAGACGTCTATGGCATCCTCGGACTCAGCGGAGCGGGCAAGTCGACGCTCGTTAGATGCATCAACGGGCTTGAGATCCCTGATCGCGGAGAAATCTATTACAAAGGGGAGTTGCTCTGTTCCCGCGATCATAAGATTTCTAACGAAAAACGCCGCAAAATCGCGATGATTTTCCAGCAATTCAACCTTTTGGACCAGATTACTGTCCTGAAAAACGTTGAGTTGGGGCTGGAGATTTCCAAGGTCAAAGGCAAGGATAACCGGCGCGAGATCGCGCTGCGCTGCCTTGAGAAAGTGGGGCTCTCCGAGAAGGCGAACGCCTACCCGAGCAGCCTAAGCGGCGGCCAAAAGCAAAGGGTCGCGATCGCAAGGGCCCTCGCGCTTGAGCCGGAAGTCATATTGAGTGACGAGGCGACGAGCGCCCTCGATCCGGAGACTACCGAATCGGTGCTCACCCTTCTGAAGCAGCTGAACAAAGAGTTCGGCATCACGATCATCATGATCTCCCACCAATTGAGCGTGGTCGAATCGATCTGCAACAAGGTCGCGATCCTCGACAAAGCCCGCTTGGTGGAGGAAGGCGAGCTGTCAGACGTGTTCCTAAATCCTAAGACGGGCATCGCCAAATCGCTGATCTACTCGAATCAAGTCCATACGGAGCTCAATGAGCATCACTTCATCCGCTTGCTCTTCAACGGAGACGCGGATGAGCCCCTGATCGCCAACATCGTTCAGGAATGCTCGATCCTCGTATCGATCGTATATGCCTCGACCCGCGTGATCGAGGGCAAGGTCTACGGCCAGACCTTCATCAAAAGGCCGAAAGAGAAAGCGGATCAGGAGAAGCTCAAGAAGTATCTCGACCTGCACAACGTCAAATATGAGGAGGTGAAGTCGAATGGAATGGAACGAATTCTTCCTGTCTCTTGGTGAGACGGTCGGGATGACCCTCATCGCCACGGTGCTCGCTTACCTCTTCGGGTTGCCGCTTGGAGTGCTTCTCTATTCCACCGGGAAAAAGGGCCTTCATCCCAATAAATGGATCAACGGGGTCGCTGGATTTGTCACAAACGTCCTCCGCTCGGTCCCTTGCTTGCTCCTCATCATCATCCTGATTCCGCTTACCCGCGGAGTGTTCGGGAGAGCGACGGGCGAATGGTACACGATGATCATTCCGCTATTCGTCGCAGCGTTCGCTTACGTGGGGCGCGTGGTCGAATCCTCCTTCAATGAGGTAGACCCAGGCGTCATCGAAGCGAGCCGCAGCATGGGCGCATCCACGATGCAGATAATCGTTAAGGTGCTCATGCGCGAAGCTAGGCCTTCCCTTCTTGTTGGGGTGGCCATCACCACCGTCTCGATTCTTGGCTATACCGCATTCGCATACGACTTCGGCGCAGGCGGACTCATAGCCATGGCCTACAGCGTCTATCACAACAACCCGATGACCTACCTCTCCCGCCCGGAGATTTGGGTGATCCTGCTCCTGATCGTCATCTTGGTCCAAGCGATTCAGGAGCTAGGCTTATTCTTAGCCAAGCGGACCGACAAAAGGAGATTTGCAAAATGAAAAAGTCACTCTTAGCCTTACCCTTCCTCTTCCTCGGACTCGCTTCCTGCGGCGGGGGATCTTCCGAAACCGTCATCACCGTCGCGGCGAGCGAATTGCCGCACGCCAAAATCCTTAAGGAAGCGGTAGCCCCCGTCCTCAAGCAAAAAGGATTCGACATCCAGGTCAAGGTCCTCGATTGGACTCAGCAGAATTCCGCGGTTGCTCGCGGGGAATATGATGCGAACTA
>JAILKX010000025.1 GCA_024693415.1 Bacilli bacterium | reverse complement strand
TGCTCCGCCGAGGATGAAGCAGGGGCTGATTGCTCCGCCGAGGATTGTTCTATCGAGGATTGGGCCACCGAGCTTTCTGCAACGCTGGAAGACGCATTCGTGCCGCCGCAGGAAACGAGGGCCAATAAAGATAAAGATAGGAGAAGGGTTTGCTTGTTCATGCCTTTAATTGTAATACTTTGGGAAGCCTTTGGCGCGAGAATGAAAAACGCTCCAACGACGAGCGCTGGAGCATATTTTTCTAGTGGCGGAGGCGTCGGGATTCGAACCCGAGCTGGAGCTGTTGCCCCACTAACGGTTTAGCAAACCGTCCCCTTCGGCCTCTTGGGTACGCCTCCGTGCCCGATTACTATACAACAATCGGGTGAGTTCCGCGATACTTATTTTTAATAAGCTTTGGCGAAATAGACGACCTTGCTGGCTTTCTTGCCGCAGATGGGGCAAACGTCGTCAAAGGGTTTCTCGTCGAAGGGCATGCAGCGCGCGGTGCCGCCGTTGGTGATCTCTTTGACCTTGTTCTCGCAGGCTTCGTCGCCGCACCACATCATCTTGGCATAGCCGCCGACGTTTAAGACGGAGATGAGGTGCTCAGGATCCTTGACTTCGGTGACGTTGGCGTCGAGATGCGCCTTCGCCTTGTTGTACATATCCTGATGGATTTCCTGGAGCAATGAGGGGATGGAGGCCTCAACTTCGGGGATCGGGGCGACCTTCTTCTCGCCGTTGACGCGCTTGACGAGGCAGACGGAATTCGATTCGAGGTCGCGGGGGCCGAGCTCCAAGCGAAGGGGGACGCCCTTCATTTCCCACTGGGCGAACTTCCAGCCCGGGGTGTGGTCGGAATCATCGAGTTTGACGCGGATGCCGAGTTCGTTGAGCTTGGCTTCGATCTCGCGGCACTTGTCGAGGACGCCTTCGGCATCCTGGCGGATCGGGACGATGACGACCTGGATCGGAGCGACGTTAGGAGGCAGGACTAAGCCGTTGTCGTCGCCATGGACCATGATGATGGCGCCCAATAAACGGGTCGATACGCCCCAAGAGGTCTGATGGGGGATCTCCTGGACGTTCTTGCGGCCGAGGAAGCGGATGCCGAACGCATCGGCGAACCCCTGTCCTAAATAATGGGTGGTTCCGGACTGAAGCGCTTTGCCATCGTGCATCAAGGCTTCGATCGAATAGGTGTGGACGGCGCCGGCGAACTTCTCCTTCTCGGTCTTGACGCCTTTGACGAAGGGGATCGCCAGGAGCTCCTTGCCGCAGTCGTCGTAGGCCTCGAGGATATCGAGGGCGTTCTTCTCGGCTTCCTCCTCGGTCTCGAAGAGGCAGTGCCCTTCCTGCCAAAGGAATTCGGATCCGCGGAGGAAGGGACGGGTGGTCTTCTCCCAGCGCACGACCGAGCACCACTGGTTATAGGCTTTCGGAAGGTCGCGGTAAGAGGAGACGAGGCGCTTATACATATCCGAGAACAGAACCTCGGAGGTCGGACGGATGATGAGGGGGTCGGAGAGTTCCTGTCCGCCGCCGATGGTGGCGACCAAGCACTCGGGGGCGAAGCCCTCGATGTGGTCCTTCTCTTTATTAAATAAGGAAGAGGGGATGACCATCGGGAGGTAGACGTTGCTCGCGCCCGCGGCCTTGAACTTCTTGTTCAGGTAGTTCTGGATCTCTTCCCAGATCGCGTAAGAATACGGGAGGTAGTTGATGAATCCCTTCACCGAGGAGTAATCCATGAGCTCCGCCTTGCGGCAGACGTCGGTGTACCACTGCGCGAAGTCAACATCGCGCCCGGTGATCGCATCGTTTTTGTTCATTTGCTTTGCCATAGTTCTATGCCAAACCTTTCTTTTGTGAATCCAATTATTTTCTCATATCCGCGACGCGGCGAATCGACTTCGGCGGAAGCGGGAGGATCATCTGGTCGAATGGGGCGAACGCCTCGGAGGAGATGAGGGTGACGCCCGAGCGGACGAGCAATTCGATGGATGCCCATCCCTCGATATCGGTCGCGATGATCGGCTTGTCGTATTTGAGAAGCTTTTCGACGAGCCCGTGAAGCTGACTGCGGATCCTCGCGTCCATTTCGTTGGCAGAGCCAGCGAAGGCGAAGGAGCAGACGAAGTAATCATACGCGGTATAGACGACGGGTGGGAGCGTCAATTCGCCTTCGTTGAAATAAAGCCCTACTTCGTAGCCTTTGGCCTTGATCGAGCGCATGTCGTCGATGATGGCATCGGAGTTTGCGGAGTCGAAGTGGCTCTTGACGTCGGATTCCGAGAATAGGAAGACGACGTGCGCCTGCTTTGCCTTGGCAAGCTTTGCGAAGGTCAGAAGCATATAGCCCCTCTCCTCGGTCCTGACCGGATAGAAGAGGATCGCGTCCTCGTCGGTGCGCTCATTGACGAAGATCGGGAGGGTGTTGCGGGCGATGGTCGAGAAGAGGGCGCTCGCGTCATCGGTCCGCGAGGCGTAGTCCTTGAGTTCCTCAATCGAGTCGAAATAGGTATCGCGCGGCTCGGCTTTGGTGAAGTAGCCGAACACCTTCTTGCTCTTGGCGTTATAGACCGGCCGGAAGAAATAGGAGAGCTTCTTCTCGTTGATGATGCGCTCGACCTCGGTGCGGTAGCTCGCGTCGTTCAAGGGGCTAAGCGATTCGCGGCCCTTCTGGTACCAGAGGATCTGCTCATTGTCGTCGAAGGCGATCTGCGCGGTCTTGCGGACCTGCTCAATGATGCCGTCGACCTCGCCGCTATAGAAGCGATGCTCGACGACCCCTACCCTCACGTCGATCAAAGAGCTATAGCCATTGAGGGCGAGGTAGCGGTTGATCGAATTGAGCGCGGACTTCACGAAATAGAGGGATTTCGCCCTCTCGTTGATCTTGAGGTCGCAAAGGAGGAGCTCATTCTGCGAGCACTGGATCAATAGGTGCTTGCTGTCGATGAAGGGGGCGAGGCAGTTCTTGAGCTGGTTGAAGATCAATTGGTCGATCACCTTATCCTTGTCCTGGATGCGGCGATAGGCGAAGCGGAAGCAGGCCGATGTGCCCTTTCTCCTGCCGTTAGCGTTAAGCGCGGCGGCGAGGTCCTTCGCGGTCGATAGGCCATGGGTCCCGTTGGAGGACCTAGCCGACGACATATATTTTAGGAGATAGGACTCAAGATGGATGACCCCGCGCTTCTTGTCGACCGAGTCGACCTGGAGCAAGGAGAAATACTGCTTCCTGCCGCGGCTTACCTGGACGTCGGTCTCGAATACGTCGGGGGCGTCGTCGTTAGGGTCGGCGACCGCGTTGATCCAGTTGATGACCTTCTTCTGCTCGGACATCGGGAATTGGGCGTAGAAATCGCCGAGGGTCATGTTCTGGGATTTGGTGAGGGTCGTGGCGTTGAAATACTTGACCATATTGTTCGGGATGTCGATCACGAACACGCGGATCGAGCTCGTCTGCTCATCGATCTGCTTCTTGTAGGCGTCGTAGGAACGCTGGGAGACGATGTAGGTTACGGTCACCGTGACGAGCAATCCGAGCAGCAAAATACCTCCGCCGAGGAGGGGCCAATAATCTTTGAGGAACTGCAGGACTTCTTCGAGCATGGGGTAAGTTTACCACAAGTGAAGCAAAATGCGCATCCTCTATGAAAAGAGGATGGCAAAGGATGGGAAAATAGATTGCTCAATCGTGCCGTCAATGGTATTATTTCACCTGCCGCGGAGAAGTACCCAAGCGGCTGAAGGGGTCAGTTTCGAAAACTGATAGTGGGGCCACGCTCCAGCCGGGGTTCGAATCCCCGCTTCTCCGCCACCAAAGAAAAAACGCTCCTCGCCGAATTTGGCGGGGAGCATTTTTCATTCGATGGTTCCTTAATTTCCGGTGAATAGCTGAATCGCTTTGACGATGGCTACGACAATCGCGTAAGCAAAGGCGACGTCGGTGATGATCGAGACGATCCTGACCCACTTGATCGGGCTTCTGCGGTTGAACACAAGCGACAATACCAGGAAGGGGATCGACAGGACGCCGATCACGATCCCGAAGAAGATCAAAAGGACCAGGATGACGGCGATGAAAGGCGCCGCCACCGCGGCCGCGGCTTGGCTGTCGGCGGATTCGCTTGCCTGCGCGATCGTCTCGCTGATGTTAAGGGGCAGGATGATCGAAAGGATGATCGCGGCCGCAAGCGCAAGAATCGCGTAGATGATCGTGGAAACCACATATTTCTTTTCGGGTTTCATTTCGTTCTCCTTTTCTGAATTCATGGGGTACGTGTATTCGTTTTCGCTTATTTTCCAAGGACCGTGAGCACGATCTCGAGCGCTTTCTCCGAGCAATGGGGAAGGTTGCTCAGGTATTCGCCGACCTTGCCGGCGTCGGAGATCATGCGGAGCCCATTGAACGGGATGCCATAGGCATAGGCGACCTGGGCGAGGGCCGCGGTCTCCATGTCGCAGCTTAGGGCTTTGAATAATTTCCTGATCCGCTCGCGCTCCTTTTCCTTGGAGACGAAGAGGTCGCCGCTGGCGATCGTGCCGATCTCATAGGGTGCGCCGACTTTTTCGCACGCTTCTTTTAGAATTGCGACACCATTTTCATCAGAAGGAAGATAAACGAGGTTGATGCCGGAGATCAATCCGACCTCATCGCCGATCGGCGAGGTGTCCATATCATGTTGGGCGTAACGGCTTCCGATGACCGCGGTGCGGACCGGCGCTTTCTCGGGTTCGATCGATCCCCCTACCCCGATATCGAATACATGGGTCACCTCTTTTTGGCAAAGCACGGCGGCTAGCCCCGCTCCGGCCGCGACCTTTCCGATCCCGGTGACGAGCACATAGAAGCCATGGCCATCATAGGCGCAGTCATGGAGCTTGGCCTGCCCAAACGACTCGGTCGACTTGATGACCGCTTTCTCTAGGATCGGCTTGGCTTCCGAATCCATCGCATAGCAAAACAGCAATTTCTTCATAACGCTTCAATTATACATGATGGCGGCCCAATGGGTCCTAGGCGTTTTCGTAGCCGTTCTTCTTGAACTTATGCCAGAAGGCGAAGAACACGCCAAGCGACACCGCCATCGCCACGAAATCCGCGACCGGGGTCGCCGCGGCGATGCCGTATTCGCCCAAGGTATAGGCGAAGAGGAAGGAGAATCCGATGTTCAGCACGCCTTTCCTGAAGAAAGAAAGGAAGAAGGGCTGCGCCTTTTTGCCCAAAGCCTGGAAGATCGTGATGACCATGAAGGAGGGGGCAGTCGTCAAACAGGTCACGCAGAGGATGCGGGTGAATTTCTCGGCGTAGGAGACCGTGAGCTCATCCTCGATGAAGATCTGGGCCGCGTAGCGCGATAACCCAAACATCAGCCCGAACCCGATCGCGGCCACCACCATCGAATCGATGAACGCCCACTTGATCGCCTGCTTCATCCTCTCCTTGTCCTTGGCCGCGTAGCAATAGGAGATGATCGGCAAGGATCCCTGGGTCATGCCCTGGGCGATCGCAAACGCCAGCAAATCGATGCGCTTTGCGATCCCCCACCCGGCGACGATCTGATCGCCATAGGGGCTGAACAGGTAATTGGTGACCATGTTCGAGGAGGAAGCCATGATCGAGATGATGCAATTGGGGAGCCCGGCCACGATGATCTCCCGCGCGTTGCCCATGCCGCAACGGAAGTTGGACGGCACCGCGTTGATCGTGGTCGACCTGCGCTTCACGACGATGTAGACGATGAGGTAAATGCAGGCCGCGCAATTCGAAAGCAGGGTCGCTAGCCCCGCCCCCGCCACCTCCATTTTGAAGGCGAAAATGAATAAGGGGGCCAATAAAATGTTCAAAACGCCGCCGAGCCCCACTCCGATCGAACCCTGAAGCGACGCGCCCTCCGAGCGCACCAAATGGGCAAGCAAAGGATTCATGACCGCCGGCAGCGCGCCGAGGATCACGGTATAGAAAACGTAGTTCGACATATGCTCCAGCGTCGCCCCGCTTGCGCCTAGCGCCGAATAGAGCAAGTCGCGGAACAGAAACACGATCAGGGAATAAACCAAGGCGAGCCCGACGCCGCAATAGATCGCGAAGCACGACCCCTT
>JAILKX010000022.1 GCA_024693415.1 Bacilli bacterium | reverse complement strand
GGATGAGACCATCATGGAAAGGAGTCTTTCTGATTCGCTTGAAGCAAAACTCCCGGATGGCCTTAAGCTCTTTTGTCCGGATCCTGTGAAGGATGCTTATGACCTTCAATGGCTTTTCTGGCAGGGATTTGATCATGGTGATGATAAAGCAGAATTTGAGAGAGAAGAGGAGATTGTTCCAAGAGTCAGAAAGCATTTTAATAAGGACTTAGGTGTTGCAGCAGTAAATGAAAAGGGAGAAATGGTGGCCTGTTGTCTGCTCTGGTATATGGCAGGGACCGATTATGTTTATGTTGAGCCTGTCTGCACCATACCGGCATACAGAGGGAAGGGCATTGCAAGAGCCTTGATGTTTGAGGCGTTTCGCAGAGCTAAAAAGCTTGGAGCAACCAGGGCCTACGTGATTTCCAATATGGAATTCTACAAGAGGCTTGGCTTCCGAAAGAAGCATCATTACTCATTCTATTTTTGGAAGGATGGCGAGCGAGGAGATGCATGATAAAAATAGAGACAAAAAGGCTGCTCCTGCATCCGATATCAGATGAGGAAATGCAGAAGATTATAGATGACGAGAAAGATCCGGAAATGCAGAAAGCGATGAGGCGTGGACCAGCGCGCCGGCCATTTACGGCGCCATCGCCCTCGAAGCCGAATCCGCAGAATAACCAGCACCCGCAAAACAATTCATGGGCCGTCGAAACCCTTAGGGCGATCGACGGCTTTTTGGATGGGGGTTTTTCAACATACTTCGTATGTTCTTTTTTTTCGTCCGCAGGGGTGGCGCCTTGAATTATGGCGACTAAAGTAAAATATAACTTTAGATTAGTCGAACTTTGGAGGCGTAAATGGTGTTTATCGAAAGAGCGCTTGTTCCTTGGCCGATCTGGGCAAACGGCGGTTTTGGTGCACGCTACGGCGATGGTTTTTCGCCTGCTTGGGGTTGATTTTCGAGCGAATTTGCATACACGGGTCGCCTGAATTGATGAAACGCATCATTTCTGACCATGGGGCAGCCCTACCATTCTTGGGTCATTCATTATAAAATGAATCGCCCCGCCATCATCGCCAAGGTCTAACTATGGAAAAGAAAAAGAAGATCGTCAAAATCGTTATCACCGGAGGACCTTGCGCAGGCAAAACAACCGGCATGAGCTGGATACAGAACGCTTTCACCGAGCGCGGATATCGCGTGCTTTTCGTTCCCGAGACCGCGACGGAATTAATCACCGGAGGCGTCGCCCCTTGGACCACGTCCCATAATGTTGATTATCAGAAGTGCCAAATGAGGCTGCAGGCCGAAAAGGAAAGGATCTTCCAATACGCGGCCGAGCATATGGACGCGCATAAGATCCTGATCGTCTGCGACCGCGGCGCGCTCGACAACAAAGCCTACATGAACCAGCAGGAATTCGATGAGGTCCTCGAATCGATTGGGGCCAACGAAGTCGAGCTGCGCGATTCCTATGACGCGGTGTTCCATTTGGTTACCGCCGCCAAAGGCGCCGAAGAGTTCTATACCCGCGACAATAACGCAGCCAGGAAAGAAACCGTCGAAGAGGCCGCGGCTTTAGACGATAAACTGATCGCCGCTTGGACGGGCCACCCCCACATGAGAATCATCGACAACGCGGTCGATTTCGATAACAAGATGAGGCATCTCGTATCCGAAATCGCCGGATTCTTAGGTGCACCGATGCCGTATGAGGCCCGCCGGAAATTCCTCATTGAATTCCCGAACCTCGAAGAGCTCCGCGCCTTACCAGGGTGCAAGAAGGTCGAGATCAGCCAAACCTATATCCAAGGACCCCATGACGAAGAAATCAGGATCCGCCAACGCGGAGAAAACGGTCACTACTCCTATTATCAGACCAAGAAGAAAGACGTTCCTGGGCTTGAGAGGGTTGAGCTTGAGCAGCGCCTTACCAAAGACGAATACCTCACCATGCTGATGGATGCCGACCCCACGAGGAGGTCAATCCGCAAGGACAGGTATTGCTTAGCGGACCGCACCCAGTATTTCGAAATCGACATCTACCCCTTCTGGCACAAGAAGGCGATGGTCGAAATCGAGTTATCCAAACCCGATGAAGCCATTCGCTTCCCGAAAGGCCTCAAGATCATCAAAGAGGTCACCGATGACCCCGAGTATAAAGTTTCTTCGCTAGCGAGGTTCGACAGCGCAGCCAGCCAGGAATGATTCATGGCGAACGTAATCGATAAAAATAGACGGTTTTATGAGAAACATGTCGCTCCGATGATTCGCGACAGGTTTTCGGCATATGAAAGCAGGATTGCCGTCGGCCTCGTCGGCGAAGGGTCGGATTGTTTCGGCTACGACGACGAAATCTCAAGGGACCATGACTTCGGGACGGGCGTTTGCCTATGGCTCACCGATGAGGATATGTCTCTTTTCGGCGATGAGCTGTCCAAAGCCTATGACGACCTCGTCGATTCCGAGCAGCGTTCCTTTTTGACCAAAAGGCTTCGGGAACGCCGGGGCGTCATGACGATCCACGATTTCTATTCCGATATCCTTGGCATCGACTGCGATACCTCAAACTGCAGAATCACTGACGCCGATTGGGCAGATTTGGACCACTCGTGCCTTAAGACCGCGACCAATGGCGAAATCTTCAGGGACGACCTCGGCGCGTTTACCGCGTTCAGGAACGCTCTGCTCGAATATTACCCTGACCGCGTTTGGCGGAATCGAATCGCCGAGCAGCTTCATAAATACTCATCTTCCTTCCAGACCAACTATGCCCGCTGCATGGCGCGCGGGGACGTCGTGAGTGCCACCGTCTGCAAGGCCAAGGGCATCGAATCCGCGATGGAACTCTTCTTCCTTCTGAAAAGGAAATACCCTCCCTACTACAAATGGACGTACCGCGCCCTGTGCGAGTTGGATGAGGAAGGCGAATTCGCCGCGAAGATCAAAGAGCTCGGCGAGGAATCGATTCGCCTTGAGACATGGAACGGGACGAAATACCTGCCCAACAGGCAGAACTACAAAGACATGAACGTCGCCCTTTCGGAGGAGATCGCTTCCGAGGTTGAGCAGACGCTTTTGGAGATGGGGCTTATCAAGAAAGTGGGCCGCTACCTCGAGATTCACGTAGACGAAATCCTACAAGAAAAATAAGCGCAATTCGCCGTTAAATCCCGCAAAAACCGATTTAATAATGATATTTCTTTTTGTTTGCGATCAGGAATATGACGGAGATAATCGCGGCTGCACCCTCGCCGAAAACGATGGCCCACCATATGCCGACTCCGCCGAAAATCGCTTGGAATAGGAACACGGCCCCGATTTGGAACACGAGGGTTCTGAGCAATGAAACGACCGCGGACACGGTGCCATTATTGAGCGCCGTGAAGAAGGAAGACGTGAAGATCGATAGCCCGACGAATAGGAACGTGACCGAATAGATTTTCATCGCGACCGCGGATAGATCCAATAGCTCCTGCTGGCCGTTTGAGAAGATCATCGCGAAAGGCTCCGCCGCGAAGAAGCAGGACGCGAGCATCACCAAGCTCGTGCTGCCGATGAGAATAAGGCTCTTGCGAAACACGTTTTGGAGTTCGCTGTGGTTCTTTGCCCCGTAGTTGAAGGCCACTACCGGCGCTACGCCGATCGAATAGCCGATGAAGATCGCCATGAAGACGAACGAGACATACATGATGATTCCATACGCTGAGACGCCGTTTTCGCCATAGGTTTTGAGCAGGATTGCGTTATAGACGATCGAGACGGCGCTCGTCGCGATGTTCCCGATGAATTCGCTCATGCCGTTGTACATCGTTTGGAGGATATCGCGCCACACGATTCGTGTTTTCCCAAGGAATATGATCCCGTCCCGCTTCACCGCGAAATAGATAATCGGGCCGACGCCGCCAATGATGTAGCCGGCGGTCGTTGCCAAAGCCGCCCCGGCCACGCCCCAGCGGAAGGCCCCGATGAATAGCGCGTCGAGCGCCATATTCGCTAGCCCTGCCGATAAAGTAAAAATGAAGCCAAGGTTAGGCTTCTCCGCGACCATGAAGAACGACTGGAAGGTGTTTTGAAGGATGAAGAATATCTGCGCCGCGCAGAGGATTTTGCCATACAGGATCGCCTCTTTTACCATTTCCTCGGTCGAATTTGACGATAGGCTTGCCATCGCGTTAACCACCGGTTCGGTGACGAAGAAGCCGACCACCGACGCAATCACGCCAAGGGTTATGGCCGTATAAGCGATCAAAGAGAAAGTACTGTTTGCCCTCTCCTTTTCGCCTTGCCCCAAATACTTGGATACCAGCGCGGTGCCGCCCGTGCCGAGCATAAAACCCAAAGACCCTAAGATCATGATGAATGGGAAGATCAAATTGACGGCGGCGAAAGAAGATTGCCCGGCGAAGTTCGCCACAAAGATTCCATCGACGATTGAATACAAAGACAAAAAGACCATCATGACGATAGGGAAAACCGTGATCTTCAAGAGCTTTTTGAATGTGAAGTGTTCGGATAATCTGACTGCCATGACGCCCCTCCTTTAGCATCTTATCCAACTGGGGGAGTTTGGGCGACTCCTAGCGCACGGCATGCCAGTCCTCCGATGATTGCAAAGACGTATTATCACTATATTTAGCGATTAAGCAACCCAAAAGGGTTAAATCTGCGGTGCGTTTCGTCCTGAGAAGACGATAAATCGTGTTATGATAATCTCAACAAATCGGATTCCATACGAAGGAGGCCCTTATGGCTAAACAAAGAAAAACCGTCATCATCGGTGGCGTTGCGGGAGGCGCTAGCTGCGCGGCCCGTCTTCGTCGTCTCGACCCAGACCGCGAAATCATCATCCTTGAGAGGGGAGAATACATCTCCTACGCCAACTGTGGCCTCCCCTATCACGTAAGCGACGTCATCCATAACCGCGGCGCCCTTTTGTTGATGACCCCGGAAAGGATGTGGGAACGTTTCCGCATCGAGGTTAGGGTGAAGAACGAAGCCATCGCCATCGATAGAAATAATAAGGTAGTACGCGCGCGTAAGCTCGAGACCGGAGAAGAGTATGAGGAAACATATGACGATTTGGTGATTGCCACCGGCTCCTCCCCGCTAAGGCCGCGCATCCCCGGAATCGATAGCGCTAAGATTCGCACTCTTTGGACGGTCCCCGATACTGATCAGATCCGCGCGTTGGTCCAAAGCGATAATGTGAAGTCCGTCGCCGTTATCGGCGGAGGTTTCATCGGCCTTGAAATGGCGGAGAACCTGAACCACGCAGGCCTCAAGGTTTCACTCATCGAAGCCCTGAATCAAGTCATGGCCCCCGTGGATTTTGAAATGGCCCAGATTCTTCACGCCAACATAAAGGACAATGGCGTTGAACTCCATTTGGGCGATGGCGTGGATGCGTTTGAGGAGAAAAACGACAAGGTAGACGTCAAACTCAAAAGCGGCAAAGTCATCACCGCCGACCTTGTTATTTTGTCCATCGGCGTCCGCGCAAATAGCGCCCTAGCCAAAGAGGCAGGCCTTAAGCTCAACGAGCGCGGCGGCATCGTCGTCGATGACCATATGCGCACCGAGGATCCTTCAATCTACGCGGTGGGCGACGTCATCGAGGTTGAGGATTTTATATTCGAAGGCCGTACGATGATCCCGCTCGCCGGCCCTGCCAATAAACAAGGCAGGATCGTCGCCGACGTCCTCGCCGGCAGAGACTCTAAATATCACGGCACCCAAGGTTCATCCGTTGCCAAGGTGTTCGATCTGACCGTTGCCTCTACCGGTGCAAACGAAAAAACCCTCATCAAGCGCGGTATGGTCAAAGGAAAGGACTATGAGGTGCTCATCATCACCCAAAATTCCCATGCCGGCTATTACCCTGGCGCCAAGCCGCTGACCATCAAGGTTCTATTCGCCCCGGATACCCAGAAGATCTTCGGTGCGCAGATCGTTGGACGCGATGGCGTCGACAAGCGAATCGATACCTTAGGCGTTGCCATCAGGTTAGGGGCCAAAGTCACCGACTTAAAAGATCTTGAACTGGCATATGCGCCGCCATATTCCTCCGCAAAAGACCCGGTCAACATGGCTGGCTACGTCGCCGAGAACATCCTCACCGGCTTGGTGAAAATTGCTCCATATGACGTGACCGTCGCTGACCCGAAAGCATTCTTGCTCGATGTCCGCGAAGAGGCGGAAGTCGCTGCCTACAGCGTCCCTAATGCCAAGAACATCCCGCTTGGCACCCTCCGCGACCACTTGGGCGAATTGAACAAGAAAGACAGGATCATCGTCTTCTGCGCAGTCGGCGTCCGCGCCTATACCGCCGCCCGAATCCTGATGCAGAACGGACTCAAGAATGTCGAGGTCTATCCAGGAGGCGTAGGGTTCTATAAAGTCAATTTCCCTGCAGATTCCGAACAACCAATGCCCGAAAAGAAAAAGGAAATGCCCATGAAACAGGAAGATGATGTCAAAAAGATAAAGCTCGATTGCTCCGGCATGCAATGCCCCGGCCCAATCATGGAGGTGTTCAAAACCATCAAGGAAATGAGTGACGGCGAAGTCGTTGAGGTCTCGGCCTCCGATCCGGGATTTGCCAAAGACATCGTGGCTTGGTGCAAACGCACGGGCAACACGCTTCTCGCAAACGAAGAGCGCGATGGAGAATATGTCGCCACGATCCGCCGCGGAACCGACGAGCCCGCGCCGCATACCGCAGTCAAGGATGGGCCGAAAGGCAAGACCATCATCGTATTTGACGGCGACATGGACAAAGTCCTCGCGAGCTTCGTCATCGCCAATGGCGCATTAGCCATGGGCCGCCCCGTCACGATGTTCTTCACTTTCTGGGGCCTCACCGCCCTTCGCAGGACTGAGAAGGTGAAGACGAAGAAGAACTTCATCGAGAAGATGTTCGGCAAAATGCTGCCCAGGGGACCCCGCAAACTCAAGCTGTCCAAAATGAATATGGGCGGCATGGGCTCGAAGATGATGAAGGGCATCATGAAGGACAAGAACATCGATTCGCTTGAGGACATGATGAAAAAAGCCATGGATAACGGCGTGAAGATCATCGCCTGCTCCATGAGCATGGATGTTATGGGCATCCGCCCCGAAGAGCTTATCGATGGCGTCGAAATCGGCGGCGTCGGCACTTATTTAGGAGATGCCGAAGAGTCTGACGTCAACCTCTTCATCTGACGAAATAGAATAAGCTCGATCTCGTGGTTCTACCATAGTTTTATCGCGTCTTCTTCCAGCTGATGCCTAAAAAAGTCATGCATTTGTGATCCGATTGTCACAACATCGACTTTTTTGTTAAGGGCGCTCTGGAGCTCCTCAATAAAGTCTGCCTCATTCGCGAGCGTTCGGACGTCCCCGTGAGAACAATAAATATCAACGTCGCTTTCGCCGTTGGCCTCCCCTCTCGCGTAGCTTCCGAAAAGATAGACCTCTTCTATTTTGTGCTTAGCCATGACCGGCCTTATCTTGTCTTTGATTTGCTTAATGGTCAGAACGCGCGGACTGAAACTGTCTAAAAGCAGATTCACGATATACCCGTTTCTGTTTTGAATGCTGTCCAGCCTTTCTATTAGGCCCCTCTCGCTTTTCTTTACGCGGAACTGGTACATTTTATAGTTCTCTTTGTTGTAATTTTTGATGTATGTCGCTTGGTTATTCGTCATGGCTTGCTTCCTCTAGATATATGATATCATATAATCGAAACCGATTCAAAATCGGTACATCAAAAGGATGCTGCGAACCGAATCGCCGATTTGATTTTCAGCGAATTTGCGTACACCCCCGCTAAACGCCCAAGCCTTACTGCCTATTGGATATTTTTAATGCATTCCCAATGGTTGATTTTCGGCTTATTGAACGGGCGGCGTTGCAGGAACGGGGCATTTCGTTTCAACACCTGACATCTTGCGAGGTTCGTGTTTTCCGAAAACGGACAGTTTTATTTGCAAAAATATCCATTTTCAATGAATATTAAGGAGAGGCCGCCGATTCTATATGGACATGATTACCGTCACAATTACCGCTAATTTCGTCTCCGCGGCTTTTTTGATACTCGTCATCGGCGGTTCTTATCGCGTGAGCTCCAAGGTTTCCGAGAAGATCAAGACCTTCCGCATCTGCGCCTGGATAACCTTTGCCGGCCTCATCATTGACGCGGTCGCTTACCTGATGTATGGGACCTCCATCCCGGACATCATCTCTACCATTGTGACCTTCCTTGCCTTTGCCCTCATCGACGCCGTCATCGTCTCCTATTCGTTCTATATGTACAGTGAGGTCAAGGAAAAGGACCCGTCTTTCCATTTCAAATTCCCAATCATATCCCTCGTTTTGGCGGCCGCCGACTTCACGTTGCTCCTCATCGGAACCATAACCGGTAACCTCTTCACGGTCGTGAATGGGGTTTATACGGCGCACGAATGGACTCGATACGCTGTCATCGTCCCTTTGACGAGCGCGGTCGCCTTCTTGATCTTCCTCATTACCCAAGCCAAGTCCCTTGGCGTCAAGAACGCCCTAGTCCTTGGCATATACCTCGTCGTCCCCATCACCAGTGGCCTATTGACCCTGCGCTTCCCCAGTTTGGAACTTGGCTACGTCGGAACCGCCATCGCGCTCATGACGATTTATGTCGTCATCCACGCAAGATACATAGCGGAATCCCAAATCAGGGCCGTGCTTTACGATGAGATATCCAAAAAGGATGTCCTGACCGGCCTTGCCAATAGGCGCGCTTATGTTGAAGCTTTGGAAAGCATCGACAAAGACGAGCGCGTAGGCGTCATCTTCTGCGACATTAACTGTCTTAAGACGGTCAATGACAACGAAGGTCATGACGCGGGCGACCGCTTGATCCAAAGGGTGGCCAGGATCTTGGTGGAGCTATTCCCCGACCAGGGCACCTACCGCATCAGCGGCGACGAATTCATCGTCGTGTTCCGCTCCGTTGACGAATCGAAATTCCAAGCGAAGACCCAAGCGCTTGAGAAGGCGCTCAGTGAAAACGGCCACATAGCTTCCTTTGGACATGAGGTAGGCAAAGGCGAAGAGACGCTGGAGCTCATCAAATCCGCGGAGAGGATGATGTACGACAGGAAGAAGTCCTACTACGCCGCAAACGGCATAAAGCAGCGCTGACAGCATCTCGTCTACATATCGCGGGGCAGGGTCATCCCTGCCTTTTTTGCCTCAGGCAGCGCCATGAGGGGAACGAAAACAAACAGAGCCAACTGACCTCTAGCCCCGAATGGGTGGCCGCCCCGCCGCGCCAAAAAAATCCGAGGTAGGCGCCCCGCAGAGCGCTCCCGCTCATCTCGGGCGCCGCCCAAGGATAGCGAATTCGCATACATGGGTCGCGTGGATTGGTGAAAAAAGCTATCTGAGATGCTTTAGGACGATTAAGCGATAGGGGGGTATCGCGAGAGGCGATGCTTGCTTCGCTTGAGTGCCCAATGGCTGGCAAGACCGCCTTTATTAGATGGATTGCTGCGTTCGTCAAAAAACCCGTTGCGTTTCCGCTTGGGTGTGTATATTTGCAAGCAAATATGCTTACAAAACGGTTTTGAACATATACAATACACCCGCTGACAATTATGGAACGTAGACTTAGTTTGGGAATCGATGTGGGTTCTACCACAGTGAAAGCCGTCGTGATGGACGGTGAAAAGAAGGTGCTATACGCCAAATACACCCGCCACCTCTCGAAGGTGCGCGAGACCGTTTTGGAACAGCTCAAGACGATTTCCGAAACCATCGGCGAAGGCCCCTACCACGTCTGCTTTACCGGAAGCGCGGCGCTTGGGTTAAGCGAACGCGCCCACCTTCCCTTCGTTCAGGAAGTCGAATCCGCCTATCTTTGCATCAAGACGATGTACCCGACCGCCGATTGCGCGATCGAGCTCGGCGGCGAAGACGCCAAGATCATCTTCATCACCGGCGGCCTCGAACAGAGGATGAACGGGTCATGCGCCGGCGGGACCGGCGCCTTCATCGACCAGATGGCGACCCTTCTCAATGTTTCCCTTTCCGAACTCGACAAGATGGCCCTAGAGGCCGAAAAGGCATACCCCATCGCCTCAAGGTGCGGCGTATTCGCCAAAACCGACGTCCAGGCGATCCTCAACCAAGGCGCCAAAAAGGAAGACGTCGCCTACTCTATCTTCGACGCGGTGGCCGAGCAGACCGTCGCCGGGCTCGCCCAAGGCAGGGAGATCGCCGGCAACGTGCTTTTCCTCGGCGGCCCGCTTTTCTACCTCAAAGGACTCCGCAAGGCATTCAAGGAACGCCTGAAGCTTAGCGATGAGCAGGCGGTGTTCCCAAGTGATGCGGATACCTTCATGGCCAAAGGCGCATCCTTCTACGCGATGTCGCTCGACGACGCGCCGCTTACGACGGAG
The DNA here is from genome assembly GCA_024693415.1 of Bacilli bacterium. Next base: position 21,799 of record JAILKX010000022.1, on the reverse strand, counting down.
CAGATCGCGAACCGCATCGAAACTGCGCCCTCCGCGAGCGGATTGATCCATGGGGAACCCCTGTTCAGGAACGAAAACGAATACAGGTCCTTCTTGGAACGCCACCACGACTTCAACCTTGAAGAGGCCGACATCTCCAAATACGAAGGCAAGGCATACCTCGGAATCGACGAGGGATCGACCACCACGAAGGTCGTCCTGATCGGCGAGGACTGCTCCTTGCTCTACAGCCATTACGAGCCGAACCAGGGCCTCCCGATTGAGAAGATCGTCGCTCAACTCAAGATCATCTACGAGCGCGCCAACCCGAAGATGGAGATCGTTTCATCCGCCGTCACGGGTTACGGCGAAGACCTGATCGTCTCCGCCTTGGGCGTCGATTACGGCTTAGTCGAGACCTTGGCCCATTTCAAGGCCGCCTCCTATTTCCAGCCGAACGTCGACTTCATCCTCGACATCGGCGGCCAGGACATCAAGTGCTTCAAGATCAAGAACCAGGCGATTGATTCGATCATGCTGAACGAATCCTGCTCCTCCGGATGCGGATCCTTCCTGCAGTCATTCGCTGAAGCCCTTGGCTATTCCGTGCGGGAATTCTCGCGCCTTGGCCTATACGCGACCTCGCCGGTCGAACTCGGAAGCAGGTGCACGGTCTTCATGAATTCCTCGGTCAAGCAGGCCCAAAGGGACGGCGCGACCTTCGAAGATATTTCGGCTGGGTTATCGCGCTCCGTCGTCAAGAACGCTCTCTACAAAGTCATCCGCGTCCACGATTACCATGAGCTAGGCGAGCATATCGTCTGCCAAGGCGGAACCTTCTTAAACGACGCGGTCCTCCGCTCCTTCGAGCAGGAGATCGGCTTCGAGGTCACCCGACCGACCTGCGCCGGCATCATGGGCGCGTTCGGCGCAGCCCTTTACGCCAAGGAAAAAGGCGGCAAGGGCGGGCTCGCCAAGCCCGAGGAGCTCGAGAACTTCACCTACTCCACGATGAACACAATCTGCAGGGGCTGCACTGCGCATTGCCCCCTGACGATCCTCCGCTTTCCCAATGGCCGCACCTTCATCTCCGGCAATAAGTGCGAGAAGGGCGCAGGCCGGAAGCCGGCCGACACGACCCTCGACATCTATGCCTATAAGCGCAAGAGGCTTTTGGCCCTCCTCGATAACCCCGAAACTCCGAAATTCAAGGTAGGCCTCCCCCTATCTTTGGTGATGTATGAGCAGCTCCCGCTTTGGGACACCTTCTTCAAGAAACTTGGATTCGGCACGGTCGTCTCGCCTTTCTCGACGAGGGACCTCTACCGTTTGGGCCAGAAGACAATCCCAAGCGACACAGCCTGCTACCCGGCGAAACTCATGCACGGGCACATCGAATGGCTGCTAAAAGAAGGCGTGGATTTCATCTTCTACCCCTCCGAATCCTATAACGTCAACGAGCATAGGGGCGACAACCACTTCAATTGCCCGGTCGTCGCTTATTATGGTGAGCTCATCAAGAAGAACGTCACCTCCCTTAAGGAAGAGAATTTCATCGACCCGTTCGTCGACCTCAATAACCCCAAGAAGGCCATCGAATCCCTGACCAACGCTTTGGCTAGATTCGGCGTCTCGCAGAAGGCGGTCAAAGCCGCATTCAGCGAGGGCGTGGATGCGTTAAAGCGTTATCGCGCCGACGTGAAGGCAAAAGGAAGCGAGATCATCGCCGAGGCGCGGAAGCAGGGCAAGACCATCATCGTCTTCGCTTCGCGCCCCTACCATTTGGACCCGGAGGTCGGGCACGGCATCGACAAATTGGTCGATAGCCTTGGCATGGCCCTCGTGTCCGAAGATGCGCTCCCCGTCCCCGAAAAGCGCGTGAAGACCCGCGTCCTGAACCAGTGGACCTTCCACAGCAGGCTCTACGATGCCGCAAATTACATCAAAGACCAGCCCGATATGGAGATCGTTCAGCTCGTGAGCTTCGGCTGCGGGGTCGACGCGATCACCTCCGACGAGGTCCGCCGCATCCTCGAGGATGCCGGGCGCCTATACACCCAACTCAAAATCGATGAGGTCTCGAACCTCGGCGCGGTGAAGATCCGCCTGAGGTCCTTGCTCTCCGCCGTCGAAGAAAGGAAAGCGAAATGAGCACCAGGTCCAAGCTTTTCAAGAAGCTCCGCAAAGAGCATTACACCATCCTCGCGCCGGACATGCTGCCGATCCATTTCGAATTGATTGCTGGGGTTTTGCAGCACTTCGGCTACAATTTCAAGGTCGTTTCGCCCTCTGGACGCGACGTCAAAGACGAAGGTTTGAGAACCATCCATAACGACGCCTGCTACCCCGCCCTCATCGTCGCTGGGCAGTTCATGAAGGAGCTGAAATCGGGCAAATACGACCTCAACAAGACGGCTGTCATCATGTCGCAGACTGGCGGCGGATGCCGCGCCTCCAACTATATCTCCCTTCTGCGCAAGGGCTTCGAGAAGGAATTCCCGACCGTCCCCGTGCTTTCGCTCAACCTCTCTGGCTTAGAAAAGGAGCAGTCTCTGCCCTTCACTATCCCACTTATCCGCCACATGCTCGCTGGGGTCACCTATGGCGATATGATCATGACTTTATACGACCAGGCCTTGCCTTATCACGATCATGACCTAGTCGAAAAAGCCAAATCCACCTGCATCGAGACGCTGAAGGCGCTAGGCGGCAAGCGCGAGTTCTTGAAGCAGGACAAGAACCTGAAGTTCATTATGGACCAGTTCAAGGACCTAGCCCCCGCCAAGGAAAGGAAGCCGAAGGTCGCGATCGTCGGCGAGATCTACGTCAAATATTCGCCCTATGCCAACAACGAATTGGCCAACTTCCTGAGAGGCCAAAACGTCGAAGTCGTATACCCGTCCCTCACGGAATTCATTTTGTACTGCATCTACAACATCCTGAACGACTACAAGCTTTACGGCATGAACGCCCTCACCGCAAAGGCCGCCAAGATCATCTACAAGTACTTCCTTAAGAAGTCGCGCAAGATGAACGACTACCTCACCGGCTCCTCCTTCGACCCCTTCGAGGACTTCGAATACGTCGTCTCCGAAGGCGAGAAGATCATCTCGACCGGCGTCAAGATGGGCGAAGGATGGCTCATCCCCGCCGAAATGCTCGCCTATGCCGAATCCGGCGTCACGAACATCGTCTGCGCCCAGCCATTTGGCTGCCTGCCGAACCATATCGTCGGCAAAGGCATGATGCGCCCGCTGAAGCGCCTCTGCCCCGAAATCAACATCGTCCCGCTCGATTTCGACGCTTCGAGTTCCCAGGTCAACCAGGAGAACCGCCTCAAGCTGATGCTTGCCAACCTCAAGAGATAACCCCATGGAAGAAGAGATACAGCCGAAGAAAAAGAAGTCGCGCCGCCCCGATCCGTCCACTTCGAGCATCACCACCTACTTCAAGCGGAAGATCTGGAATCATTTCGTCGCGGCGATTTTCGACTACGACCTCGTCCAAAAAGGCGACAGGATCTGCGTCTGCATCTCCGGCGGCAAGGACTCGATGTGCATGGCCAAGTGCTGGCAGGTCTACGCCGATCACATGAACAAGGACATCGAGGTGAAGTTCCTCGTCATGAACCCCGGCTACAACGAGCCGAACCTCGCCCTCATCAAAAAGAACCTTGAGGCGCTCCATATCCCCGCCGAAATCATCGACACGAACATCTTCGAAGTCGCTAACGCCCAGATCAAATCCCCCTGCTACCTCTGCGCCAAGATGCGGCGCGGCGCCCTCTACCGCCTCGCCATGGCGATGGGCTGCAACAAAATCGCCCTCGGCCACCACTTCGACGACGTCATCGAGACCACCCTCATGAACATGTTCAACGCCGGCTCCTTCCAGACGATGCTCCCGAAGGTCCATAGCGACAACTATGAAAACATGGAGCTTATCCGCCCGATGTACTATGTCCGCGAACGCGACATCATCTCCTGGCAGAACTTCAACGACCTCCATTTCCTGCAGTGCGCCTGCCGCTTCACCGAGGCATATAGCGACCCCGTGCGTGCAAGAAACGCCGGAAAGCGCCTCGAGACCAAGATGCTCATCAAGCAATTGGAAAAGGAAAATCCGAACTACCCCCTCAACATCTTCTCCGCCGCCCAGAACGTCGTGTGCGACAAGATCCTCGGCTGGAAGGACGAAAAGGGTCACCACTCCTTCCTCGACTGGTACGACGACTTCGTGATGCCGGAGAAGAAGGATTAAACCAACCCGTCCGCGAGGCGTTTCCTTATCTTTTGTGTGCAGCGCAAGCCCGCGCATGTGCAATTCACGCCAAATATCCTTTATTTCGTGCCGAATTCGTAGAATTCTGAAAGCGCTTTATTTACAATAATCCATGCAGTCGACACGTTCTAAACCACGGAGGGTTTTATATGAAACACGCTGACATAATCGAAAAGATGACGCTAGAAGAAAAGACGTCGCTCCTTTCGGGCAAAAACTTCTGGGAGACGATGGATATCCCCCATCTCGGAATCCCCCACATTTTCCTAAGCGACGGCCCTAGCGGCCTTCGCAAGCAGGCGGGCGCCGCCGACCAACTCGGCCTCAATCCCTCGCTCCCCGCGACCTGCGTCCCATCCGCCTCATCGATCGCCAATTCCTGGGATCCTGAGCTCGCCAACAAGATCGGCGTTTGCCTCGGCGAAGAAGCCGTCAAGCTCGGCGCCGGCATGCTCCTTGGCCCCGGCATGAACGTCAAGCGCGACCCCCGCTGCGGCCGCAACTTCGAGTATTTCTCCGAAGATCCTTACCTCGCCGGCAAGATGTCCGCCTCGATCATCCGCGGCGTCCAGACCAATGGCATCTCCGCCTGCGTCAAGCACTTCGCCTGCAACAACCAAGAGGAAAGGCGACTCAATTCCGATTCCGTTCTCGATGAACGCACCCTCCGCGAGCTCTACCTGACCGGATTCGAAATCGCGATCAAGGAAGGCAAACCCAAGTCCCTCATGACCTCCTATAACCTCGTCAACGGGACCTATACCAACGAAAACCAGCACCTGATGAAGGATATCCTCTACGGCGAATGGGGATATCAGGGCATCGCCGTCACCGACTGGGGCGGAGAGAACGATCGCGTCGAAGGCCTCAAGGCCGGCAACCAGCTCGAGATGCCCGGCAATAACGGCGACACCGACCGCACCCTCATGAAGGCGGTCGAGGAAGGCAAGCTCGACATCGCCGTCGTCGACGAAGCCGTCGACAAGATGATCGACCTCGCCCTCGACGTCGCCAAGCCCTTCGAGAACTTCGTCGAGCCCGTCTCCGGCGAAGGCAAGGACAAGAAGACCGGCATGCACGTCTATCCGGAGCTCATGGAAGAGCACCACAAGATCGCTTCCGCCGCCGCGAGGGAAACCATGGTCCTCCTCAAAAACGAAGGCGATATCCTCCCGATCTCCGGCAATCCGAAGGTCGCCGTCATCGGCGATTTCGCCAAGCAAGCCCGCTACCAGGGCGCCGGCTCCTCCCAGGTCAACTGCACCAAGGTCGACAATTTCCTCGACCTCCTCAAGACCGAAGAGGTCCCGTTCGAGTGCATCGGCTTTGCCGCCGGCTTCGAGCGCTATGGCAAGAAGAAAGCCAAACTCGCCAAGGAAGCCATCGAGCTTGCCAAAGGCGCTGACACCATCCTCTATTTCCTCGGCCTCGATGAGTTGAGCGAATCCGAAGGCTTGGATAGGGAAGACATCCTCATCCCGCAGGTCCAGCTCGACCTCCTCAAAGAGCTCCGCGCCCTCGGCAAGAAGATCGTCGCGGTCCTCTTCTCCGGCTCGGTCGTCGACATGTCCTGGGAAGGCGATGTCGACGCCATCCTCCACGCTGGCCTCGCCGGCCAGGCCGGCTCCAACGCCGTCCTCGAGATCTTAAGCGGCAAGGTCAATCCTTCCGGCAAGCTCTCCGAAACCTACCCCATGTCCTACGCGGATTGCCCGACCAAGGACCGCTTCCCCGGCCGCACCCTCACCTCTGAGTACCGCGAAGCCATCTACGTCGGCTACCGCTACTACGACAAGAAGGGCATCGAGGTCAAGTATCCCTTCGGCTTCGGCTTAAGCTATACCAAGTTCGAATATTCCGGACTTAAGGTCACCGACGAAGGCGTCGAGTTCGAAATCAAAAACGTCGGCAATCGCCCCGGCCGCGAAATCGCGCAGCTCTACATCGGGCTCAAGGATTCCAAGATCTTCCGCGCCCCGAAGGAACTCAAAGGCTTCGCCAAGACCAAGGAGCTCGCCCCCGGCGAATCCGAGACCATCAAGATTGCCTTCGACGACAAATCCTTCCGCTACTTCAACGTCAAGACCAACGCCTGGGAAACCGAGAAAGGCGAATACGACATCATGGTCGGCGCCTCCTCGAGGGACATCCGCCTCGAAGGCAAATTGGCCAAAGAAGGCACCACCGAAGAAACTCCCTACACCCCGGAAGAATACCCCTCCTACTACAAAGGCGACGTGGTCGAAGTCCCCGACGAAGAGTTCTCCAAGCTCATCGGCAGAGAGATCCCGCCCTCTGAACTCCCCTTCTACAACAAGAGGAAGACCCGCGTCATGATGGAATACACCAACGCCTTCGCCGACCTCCGCTACGCCCGCGGCTGGGTCGGAAGACTCATCGGCAACTTGCTGAGGCTAGGCATCTGGTGGGGCAAGAAGACCGGCAACAAGAAGCTCCGCAACACCATCATCTTCGGGCCCTACTACTACCCGATGCGCGCCCTCTCCAGGATGATCGGCATGACCATGGAGCAGGCCGATGGCTTGATCGAGGTCTTCAACGGCCACTTCTTCAAAGGCCTCAAGCACTACTTCGGCGCCGGCAAGCGCGTCCCGAAGGTCCACAAGGAACATCGCTACGACCCCGTTCCCGAAGGAAAGAAGAAGTAATCTCCAACAATCCCCCAAGCGTCAGTACCCTCGCGGCCCTGACGCTTTTTCTTGCCCCCGCCCCTGCCCGAGCTAAATCCCTTTAGCTGTCGGGGCAGGCCGCCCAGCCGCCCGTGCAAAAAACGCCCCCATCTACAAAAGACGGGGGACGTGTATCGATATTCGGTTGAAATCGGCCTGGATTTGGAGGGTGATGGGGCGCGCCCACCCCGCAGTCATTTTTATGACTCGGGCGGGACCCAGCGGGACTTTAACCCCAGTTGGTGGAGCGGTAGACGAGCTTATAGCCGATCCTGGTAGCAAGAGTCCTGATTGGACGGATGAGGAGATTTGTTAATAGCCAGATGTTCCTGACGTTCATCTTCCAATAGAGGGAGGGGTTTTCGGTCCTCCACCTCTTGGTGAACACCTTGTAGTGCTTGTAGGTCTCCTTGGTGTTCTTGATGGAGATGTCGTTCAAAGTCAATGCTAGATATAAGACCAATAGGTGGACCATGGTCTTTTTGTGCATGCGGGGGAGCTTTTTGATCTCATCCCAGGTGTAGGCTAGGGCAATCTGCTCCATGTTATCGATCTGCTGCTGGTAGCGGGCGGCCATGACGTCGATGTTGATGGACTGGCCTTCCCTGCCGACGTAGTAGTGATATAGCGGGATCCTGAAATAGGCGAGGTTCTTTGAATTGAAGGTGCCCATGTAGACGTAGACGTTGTCCTCGTAGAAGCGGTGCTTCGGGAGGGCGAAGTTCGCGTCCTTGAGCATTTGGGTCCTGAAGGTGATCGCGTGGATCATCAATATCTGCGTGACGCGCCAGAAGCGGATCTGATTCCATTCGATGACCTGATCCCGGATCTTGAAGATGTTGTCGTACCATTCGGCCTTCTGCTTGCCGGTCGAGACCTGGTCGAAGACGAATCCGGTGAAGACCATGTCGGCCATCTTACCGGCATCGCGCATCTCGCGGATCCTCTGAAGGTAGACCTTAAGGGCTTCTTCGTCGAGCCAGTCGTCGGCGTCGACAACCTTGAAATATAAGCCCGTGGCGAGCTTCATGCCGACGTTGATGCCCTCGCCGTGGCCACCGTTTTCCTGGTGGACGACGCGGATGATATTCGGGTATTCCGCTTGCCATCTGTCGGCGATCTGCGGGGTTTTGTCCTTTGAGCCGTCGTCGATGACGATGATTTCGGCTTCTTCGCCTGCTTTGACGAGGCTACCTAAGCACTTGTCGAGATAGGGTTCGGCGTTATAGGCCGGCACTAGGAACGTGATGATCTTTTCCATGGGTTATGCCTTGATCGCGTGGAAGACTTTCTTCCCCTTTTTGATGACAAACCCCCTCTTGGCATCTTCGAATGTGTAAACCTGATTGGGGTCGGTGACCTTTTGGTCGTCGACCGATACGCCGCCTTGCTGGACGAGCCTGCGGGCTTCGCCTTTGCTGGTGGCAAGCTTTGCTTTGACCATGACGTCGAGGATCGTTAAGGGCTTCTCGGCGAAGTCGGCTTCCACTAGGGTCGTCGAAGGCATGTGCTCGGCGTCCATGTTGCCGGAGAAAAGCGATTTGGCGGTGGCTTCCGCCTTATCCGCCTCTTCCTTGCCGTGGACCAAAGCGGTCAATTCGTAGGCGAGGATTTGCTTCTTCTCGTTGATCCTCGAACCGTCCCAGCCTTCCATCTCGCGGATTTGCTCCATCGGGAGGAAGGTGAGCATCTTGATGCACTTCATGACGTCGGAGTCGTCGACGTTCCTCCAGTACTGGTAGAAGTCGAACGGAGCGGTCTTATTGGGGTCGAGCCAAACCGCGCCTTTGGCGGTTTTGCCCATCTTCTTACCCTCGGAATTGAGGAGCAGGGTGATGGTCATCGCATAGGCGTCTTCGCCTTTCTTCTTGCGGATGAGCTCGGTGCCGGCGAGCATGTTGGACCACTGGTCATCGCCGCCGAACTGCATGTTGACGCCATAATGCTCATGCAGGTAGTAGAAATCGTAGCCCTGCATCAGCATGTAGTTGAACTCAAGGAAGCTTAGGCCGCGCTCCATGCGCTGCTTGTAGCATTCCGCGCGGAGCATGTTGTTGACCGAGAAATGGGGGCCGACCTCCCTCATGAAGTCGATGTAGTTGAGATTGAGGAGCCAGTCGGCGTTATTGACCATGATGGCCTTGTCTTCGCCGAATTCGATGAACCTTTCCATCTGCTTCTTGAAGCACTGGCAGTTGTGCTCGATGATCTCGGGGGTCATCATGGAACGCATGTCGCTTCTGCCAGTCGGGTCGCCGATATAGCCGGTGCCTCCGCCGATCAAAACGACGGGCCTATTTCCGGCCATTTGGAGCCTCTTCATGAGGCAAAGCGCCATAAAATGGCCGACATGGAGGGAATCGGCGGTCGGATCGAACCCAATATAAAACCTCGCTCCCCCATGGTTGATGAGTTCGCGGATCTCGGATTCGTCCGTCACTTGAGCGATCAGACCTCGCTCCTGCAATTCTTCGTAAATGCCCATATTTCCTCCTAAAGGACGTGTCCTTTAAGTCAAATGAGTATAAGGCATTTGTTAACTTGTTCAAAGTTTCTTTTTTCTATTTCCTGAACTTTGGTCATAATTGGGCGTATGTATCGCAAACTGTTGGAATGGTTTTCCATTCATGGCCGTGAACTGCCTTGGAGGGTTTCTAAGGACCCCTATCGCGTATATCTCAGCGAGATCATGCTTCAGCAGACCCGCGTCGAGGCCGTGAAGGGCTATTTTGAGCGTTTCCTCGACCATTATCCGACTGTGGCGGATCTAGCTTCCTCCAACGAAGAGGACGTATTGCTGCTTTGGAAAGGTCTCGGGTATTACTCGAGGGCGAGGAAGCTTAGGCAATGCGCGATTGAGGTCATGGATCGCTTCGGCGGGGAATTCCCGCGGACAAAAGAAGAGCTTCTATCGCTTCCGGGGATCGGCGAATACACGGCTTCGGCGATTTCTAGCATCTGCTTCTTGGCGAAGGAAGCCGCGGTCGATGGAAATCTTTACCGCGTCTATGCCAGGCTCACCGCGACCGAAAAGACCCTTGCCGATAAGGGCGAGCGGGAAGCGTGCGCCGAATTCTATGAGGCGTGGATGGATAAAGCCGATCCCGGGGACATCAACCAAGCCTTGATGGACCTTGGGGAATTGGTTTGCATGCCGAACGGGGCGCCCAAATGCGATGAGTGCCCGTTTGGGGATTGCTGCAAGGCGCACGCCATAAACAAAGAGCTTCTTTGCCCCGCCAAAAAGGTCAAAAAAGAGAAAAAGAGCCAACCCCTTATCGTTTTTCTGCTGAAAAGCGACGGGAAATACCTGCTCAGGAAACGCTCGGAGACGGGCTTATTGGCGTCCCTATTCGAATTCCCTAACGCCGAGTCGGTCGATCTGGACTCCGCCAAGGTTTCGCTGGGCATAAAGATTGAAAACGTGCGCCACGTCGGCAAAAGCAAGCATGTTTTCACCCACCTCATCTGGAATATGGAGTGGTATGAGGCCGACGTTCTTGGTGTCCCGGGACCCGAATATATATTGGCCAGCCCGGAACAGGTGCGCGCGGAATACGCTATACCGTCAGCGTTTTCATACGGCTTGAAGGCAATTAATTGATACACGTCCCCCTTCTTTTTGCTCTCCAAGGCGATGTGGAGTGCTTTTGGCGCGCGTTCGTGTATAATTTGCTTGCTAGATAAGGAGGTATTTGAAAAAAACTAATGTTTAGCGACGAGCAATACTCCTCGTCCTTAGCGAAGTTCTTGAGCGACTTCGACTATGCGATCGTGGATACCTGCTCCTTGATGGACGATGCATTCCCAGTTTGGATGGACATCCTCCATGGCGCCAAAGACTATTTAAATGAGGATCTGCGCATCATCGTTCCCCGCGAATGCTACGACGAATTGAAGAAACATTCGAAGAATAAGGAAGACGCAGGGAAGCGCATCGCCGCAAAATCGGCGATCAAGATCATTAAAAAAGCCAAATGGGCGAAACTTCTAGAGGTCGGGAAAAAAGAAGGCGACCGGAATTTCGCTGATAACGTTATTTATGTCAAAGTTTCTTCCGATAGAATCGACAAGAAGATTCTGATCATCACCCAAGACAAGAAACTAGCGACGGATCTCATCAATTTAAATAATCTGGCAAGCCAGAGAGGAAGGCGCCTGAAGGTCTGCAAGATCGGCGTCGACGGCGTCCTAGTGCCCAATCACGGCGAAGGCATCCGCCAAGGAGACAAATGGGTTAGGCCCATCGTCGAGAAAGAGAAGAAATCTCTTTTCGGACGTAAAACGAAGCCGCAGGAGAAGCCGAAGAAGGCCGAACCTGCAAACGATGAAATCATTTCGGCGGACGCGAAGCTCAAGTCGACCATCCCCAATGGAAATTATCCCGTCGAGAAGAAAATCGAGGACATCAAGCATCAGATGGATGCGCTGTCCAAACTTTCGGCCGCCTCTATCGGCGCGCTGAAACTTACCTACGACCTCCCTGCCTTGCAGAAGCTTTTCGCTCAACTTAAGGCCGAGAAGTCGAAGAAGGAAGCGGAAAAGAAGGCCGAACCGGCAAAACCCGAGCCCGCCCAGCCCGCTCCCGAGGCCAAAAAGCCTGAAATCAAGGAAAAGCCTAAGAAGCCCGAGCCCAAGGAACAGCCCAAGAAGGAAGAACCGAAGCCCGAGTCCAAACCCAAGGAGCCTAAGAAGCCCGATTTGGGTTGGTATGAGAAAGGCAGCAACCTGAAAACCGTTGTCAGGCGCCTATGCGAGCACCATGGTATTTTGGTGCGCGACCCATCAATCGCTTACGATAAACAAGCGCACGGGTCCATTGATTTCACCTCCAACGACATCGACCATATCTCCGAACTCATCGAAAATGAGGTCAAGACCGCCGACGTCAAGGAAATGCCCTACCGCTCCTGGCGCGTATCCGCCCAGAAGCTGCAGGACGGATCGTTTAAGGTGTGGCTAAACCTTAAGCCGGTTGAGCTAAAACCCGAACCGACCAAACCTGCCCCTGAGGCCAAGAAGCCTGAACCCAAAGCAAAGCCCAAGAAAGCCGAGCCGAAGAAAGAGGAAAAACAGGCCGAATCCAAGAAAGCTGAACCGAAGGCGGAGGCTGAAAAGCCCGCGCCCAAGAAATCCGAAAAGAAGCCCGCGCCCAAAAAGCCGGAGCCGAAAGCGGAAAAGAAGCCTGAGCCTAAGGAACAACCCAAAAAGTCGGAACCTAAGGCCGAGCCGAAGAAGCCTGAGCCCAAGAAATCCAAGGAACAGCCAAAGCAGGCTGAACCTCAGAAAAAAGCCAAGAAGGAACAGCCCAAGAAGGTTGAAGAGGCCCCGCAGGCAGCCACTCTTGTCGTCGGCGAGCCCAAAAAGAAGCCCGCTAAGAGCAAAGCCGAAAACCACATCGTGGTGAGGCCGGAGACCGAGGGTGATAAACCCGCTCCGAAGAAGGCCAAGAAGAAGCCCGCTGAGGAACCCGAAGCGCCCAAAGCGCCCAAAGCGCCCAAAGCGCAAGAAGAACCCAAAGCAGAGGAAAAGCCTAAGGCCAAGAAGAAATCCCCTGCCAAAAAGCAGGAAGCCAAACCCGCCGAAGAGCCGAAGAAGCCCGCGGAAGCGAAACAGCCGAAAACCAAGCAAAACGATGCAACGGGGTCGCTGCTTTCGCAAGCGCAGGCCGCTGATAAGAGACTCAAGGCCAACATCAGTAACCCGAATTACAGCAGCGACAACAAAGTCAAGGACATCAATGCCCAGATTGAGCTGGTCAAGAAATTGACCCCCGAGGAAAGGGCGCAGCTGAACTTCGGGCTCGACGCGCTTAAGGCGCTTGCCGCCATGGCGAAATAATGGATAAAACAAATGTTATGCGTCTCCTCGACCAGGCGGGGATCGCGTACGAAGAAAGGGTCTACTCTCCCGAGATCGTGGACGGCATTTCCGTCGCGGCGAGCCTCGGCGAAGACCCTTTTTGCGTATTTAAAACCTTGGTCACCGAGAATCAGGACAGGGTGAACTATGTTTTCTGCGTGCCGGTGAACGGGGAATTGGACCTCAAGAAGGCCGCCAAGGCGGTCGGGGCGAAGTCCATATCCATGATCAAGCAAAAAGAGCTTTTGCCCCTTACTGGATACATTCATGGCGGCTGCTCGCCGGTCGGCATGAAAAAGAAATTCGTGACCGTGATTGATGAAACGGCCATCGTCTTCGAAAAAATATTCGTTTCTGGCGGTAGAAAAGGCTATCAAGTCGGAATAGATCCCAACAATTTGGCCGATTATATTGGCGCCAAATTTGCCGATTTACAAAAATAAATTAACGAGTTTGTGTCACTTTGGCCTCCAACAAGGAAATCAATTAAGTAGGAGGTCAAAAATCGAATGACGAAACAAATACCCAATTCGTTGGTTTACGCCATGGATGATTTCATCGAATTCACTGCCCAGGCGATAACCGACATCACGGCTCCTTTCTATAGGGGGAAACGAGAAGAGTTCCCCATAGATCAAACCGTGACCGCGGAAAACGCGTTCTTCTCTACCATCCTTTTCTGCATGTCGCGCGAGGTCACCCCGCGCATTGACGACATACAAGCATGCGGCATCCAATCCTTCCGGTCGTCTGACGAGATCTATATGCGCGCGCTCGACATATATGATCTATGGAGACAGGCGGGCCTCGAGTGCGCGATTCTCTTCTACTGCGAGAAGATGAATGACATTATCGCACGCAACGCGGTGAGAAAAGCGAGCGCCGGATATGCCTTGATAGGCGATATGAAAAGCCGTCAAAAAGACATATATGAAGCGCTTTGCCAAACTGACGAAAAATTTCTTTACCGAAATAGATTCGATAAAACCTACACTTTATGAGATTCTTCAAAAATTTTTAGCACTCGGCGCTTGACACTGCTAAATTAAGGGGTAACATATGGTTAGCACTTGAAGAACGAGAGTGCTAAAACCAATGGAGGAATTCATTATGAACAACAGCATCACTTACAGAAACAACTACCTTGACCCCTTCTTCCAGTCTTTCTTCGGCGAAGACATCAATGCCGAGGAATTCGGTTCTCTCGCCATGAAGACCGACATCAGCGAAGTCGGTGACAACTATGTTATCGATATCGATTTGCCGGGCTTCAAGAAAGAAGACATCGACTTGGCCCTCAACGAAGGCTACCTGACCGTTTCCGCAAACGTCAACCGTTCCTTCAAAGAGAAGAAAGAGAATGCGGATCACTTCATCCGTCGCGAACGCTTCTCTGGATCGGCGAGCCGCACCTACTATGTCGGCGACGTGACCGAAGACAAGATCAAAGCCGCTTATACGGACGGGGTCCTGAGCATCAGCTTCCCGAAAGCTGACTTCAAGAAGGTGGAGCCCACCCATAAAATCTCAATCAACTAAGCTATTGTGCGTTCCATATCTCCGGAGGCGGGTTGCTCAACCGCCTCTTTTTTCTTGATTGCCGAGGGATTCGGCTTTATCATTTAGATACCCCTAGGGGGTATTATGAAGAAGAAATTTGAAGTAAATGGAATGATGTGCGCCGCATGCCAGGCGAACGTCGATCGCGCGGTGTCGAAGCTGGATGGTGTGAACACCGTGAACGTCAGTCTGCTCGCCAAGAACATGGTGGTGGATTTCGACGAGGAAAAAGTGGATGACCAAACCATCATCGGAGCAGTAACTTCCGCCGGTTATGGGTGCGATATTTTCGTGAACGAATCCGTGCGGAAAATCCAAGAAAAACGCGCAAAAGCCTTGCGCGTTAGAAGAAACAAGCTGATTTTGAGCCTTATTTTGCTTGTTTGTTTGATGGTGTTCTCGATGGGGCCGATGCTTGTGAACTACCCCGCGATGGACGATCCGAATTATGAGTTGATCATCTTCTTGGACGTCACGATTCAGTTCCTGTTTTTATTTCCGATCGTGATATTGAATTGGCACCATTTCACCTCGGGCTATAAGAGTTTGATAAAGCTTCATCCGAACATGGATGCGCTTGTCGCGCTCGGCTCCACCGCTTCTACTATATATGGATTATACGCGTACGTGATGATCATCATCGGATGGGCGACGGGCAATCACCAAATGGTTATGGATTATGCGATGAACATCTACATCGAGTCCGCCGCGATGATCCCCGTTTTCATCTCTTTGGGCAAATATTTCGAAGCCAAGGCGACCCAGAAGACTACCTCTTCGATCGCTAATCTTATGGCGCTTACTCCGGAAACGGCCTTGCTTATGAAAAACGGCGAGCCCGTTGAGGTCGCAACCGAAACGCTTCAGGAAGACGATTTGGTCATGGTTAAGCCAGGTCAATCCGTCCCTACTGACGGCATAATTGTCGAAGGCTATTCGAGCATTGATGAATCGTCTTTGACCGGCGAATCCATGCCGGTCTATAAAACCGTTGGCGATAAAGTAATCGGTGCAACGATCAACAAAGAGGGGAATATCGTCTTCCGCGTTACTTCGGTGGGCAAAGATACGACGATCGGGAAAATCGTTTCTTTGGTTGAACAAGCCTCCGAATCCAAAGCCCCAATTGCCCGACTTGCTGACCGGATTTCGTTGGTGTTTGTGCCTTCCGTTATCGGCATCAGCCTGATTACCTTCACTATTTGGATGATTCTGACTGGGCTCGGTTTAGCGGGAAGCGCCCACCCAGATGTCAATTTGGCCTTCCAGCTTGCCGTTTCCGTTTTGGTTATCTCCTGCCCTTGTGCGTTGGGTTTGGCTACCCCAGTGGCAATCATGGTCGGCACGGGAAAAGGCGCGGAAAACGGCATCCTCATCAAATCCGCGGAAGCCTTCGAAAGAATGGAAAAGATCGACTATGTCTTATTCGACAAGACCGGAACCCTGACCGCCGGCAAAATGTCTTTGCAGGAAATCGTGGTTTTATCCGGGAGCGAAGAAGAATTGATTTCCAAGGCTGCGGCCCTTGAATCTCGCTCGGAGCATCCGCTCTCGAAAGCCGTGGTTGAATATGCGAAATCCAAGGAATTGAAGTTCGATGAGCCGGACCAGTTCGATTATGTTCCTGGTCAAGGCGTCTCTTCTGATGATTTGATAATCGGCAACGCTTTGCTTATGTCTAACAACCAGATAGACGTAGCAGGCGCCGCGGCGAAATTTGATGAAATGTCCAAAAAAGGCCTAACGGTTCTTTATGTTGCAGAAGGCGGAAAACTGGTTGGACTATTGGGAATCGGCGATACGTTGAAGGAAAATTCCTACGACGCCATCGCGACTTTACAAAAGATGGGCAAAAAGGTTGCCATCCTGACCGGGGACAACAAAATCACCGCTGCCGCTATTGCCGAAAAACTGAACGTGGATAAGATTTACTCAGAGATCTTGCCGGGCGACAAAGAGGAAATCGCCGCCGCGCTTCAAAAGGAGGGCCATTCCGTTGCGATGGTCGGAGACGGCATTAACGATGCCCCCGCCCTTATGAAAGCCGATGTAGGCATCGCAATCGGGGCCGGAACTGATGTCGCCATCGAAAGTTCCGAGATCATCTTGGTCCGCAACGACCCCAAAGACGTCGTTGGTGCGATCGAACTGAGCCATAAGGTCGTAAAGAACATCAAGGAGAATCTCTCTTGGGCATTCTTCTACAATATCCTGCTGATCCCGCTAGCCGCGGGGGCGTTATATGCCATCAAGGTCCCGCCAAATTGGTTTACCGGATCGCAGGAGCACCTCGTTTTGACCCCGATGATTGGTTCGCTGACCATGTCGATGTCGTCGATTACGGTGGTGCTGAACGCCTTAAGGCTTCGTTTCTTTAAAACAAAAATCATCAAAAATAAGGAGGAAAAATGATGTTTGGAACCGTTAAAACTGTCGTCTCTGTCGAAGGAATGATGTGTGAGCACTGCGCTGCGCACGTCAAAGAAGCCCTTGAGAAAATTGAGGGTGTGAAGTCGGTTGTCGTTTCCTTAAAAACCAAGGAGGCCACTGTGAAATCCGGCAAAAAACTCGACGAAAATGAGATAAAAACCGCTATAGAAAATGCAGGCTATAAATGCGTCGGAGTGAAGTAAATGAAGGCGGATCACACCAAAATCAAAAGACAAATCGCCATCGCTAAAGGCCAATTGGATGGCATCACCAAGATGATTGACCAAGACGCCTATTGCATCGACGTCTCAAATCAGCTTTTGGCCACCATTGCGCTGCTTAAGAGGGTGAACAACATAATTGTCTCAAGCCACCTCTCTTCCTGCGTTCTAGAAGCCAAGGACAGCGAAGACCTAAATAAAAAGCTCAAGGAGATGGATGCAATCCTTGAGCGTATGTCTCACTGAGACCTTATAGCGACATTATAGGGATGATCGCGTCTTGGAGTCCTCCAACGACGATGAGCTCCCTATTTTTTATATGCAGATCGGTCTCGCTTCTGACTCCGAAGTCCGGGGCATAAATGCCGGGCTCATCGGAGAAACTTGTGCCTTCCATGAGCGAGCGGTCGTCGTGTGATTCATAGTTGTCCAAATTGGCGCCTGGGCCATGCGGGGACACGTCGTTGGCGATGTTGTGGCCAACCCTGTGCAAGAACCATTCCCCGTAGCCTGCGGAAGTTATGATCTCGCGGGCCACATCGTCGGCTTCAAACGCTTTAACGTCGCGCTTAGGTATTTCCCTCTTTAAAAACGAAATTACCCCATCACGCGCCGCTTTTACGATGTTGAACCTATCGACATAGACTTGGGGGATTTCTGTTCCGACATAGCCCATCCAGGTGATGTCGGAGTATACCCCGTGGGGGTAATCGAACTTCGCCCACATATCTATAAGAACTAGATCGCCTTCCTTGATTTTGGAATGCTGCTCAGGGGTAGGGGTGTAGTGGGGGTTGCTGGCGTTTTTCCCGATGGCCACAAGCGGCAGTTCATCGTAAACCATTCCCTCCTCCCGGAACCTTCTCCCGATGAAGTCTTGAATGGTCAGTTCGTCGGTTTCTCCTTTGGTGAGGATTTCTTGCTTTATCAGTTTGAACGCTTCGTCTTTAATCTTCAGCGTAATCTCGCAAGCTTTTACCTGAGAATCATAGGCCTCATCGGATAAAACTGCCGTCATTGATTGAAGCAGATTGCCGGAAGAAATGATGTTGATTCCCAAGCTTTTGATATAATCCACCGAACCGTAATCTGCGAGAGATATCCTGGGCAGGAGCCCGTTCTCAGACATATCCATGAGGACGCATTTGAAGCGCCCGAGTTCCGCCTTTTCTATGGCCAACATCTCTTGCCAAGTCTTATATACCTTCAGATCGAAATCCCGCTTAGTCGCCTCGTCTGATAAATAGACAGTGTCAATGATGTGGGTAATCAAAAACGGCTTACCCTCCCGGGGTATTACCATAATGATCTTTCTGGTGAGCATTTTTTCGCCTAAAAGACCGACCACGACTTTATTTCTGTTCTCATAATCTACGAGGACGTAGGCATCGGCTTCGGTCTGGCGAATCGATTTTTGGAGTTCTTGCAAGGTCATAGTTATTCCTCAAGTAAAAGAGTATAGCACTACAAATGTGTGTTTTTGCTTTACAATAAGTGCATGAACCCCGGAAAAGACATAAAAAAAGACGCCGGCGTCCCATTGCCGGAACATCCGACCCCTCAGTTTGAGCGGAAACATTACCGCGTCTTGAATGGCGTCTGGGACTTCTTGCTCACTAAGTCTCCGGAAAAGCCCGACAAGCTCGAAGGAAAAATACTTGTTCCCTTTGCGGTTGAGACACCCCTGTCGGGTATTGGCCGCCTCGTAAACAAAGACGATCACCTTTACTATCAAAGGGAGTTCGATTTGCGCGGGCCCGAAATCGGCAAAAAGATGCTGCTGCATTTCGAAGGCGTGGATCAAGTGTGCGATGTATGGCTAAACGGAGTCCACCTAGGACGACACGAAGGTGGCTATGACCCGTTCTGCTTTGAGATCCCGAACGCGGAAGAGCATAACGTTCTTGTGGTTGATGCCCAAGATGACACGGACAGTGAAATATTCCCACGGGGCAAGCAAAATAACGAGTACGGCGGCATTTTCTATCGTCCGACCTCCGGAATTTGGAAAACCGTCTGGATTGAATTCGTGCCGGATGAATACATTGAATCGGTTCGGCTAACGCCCGATTTCGACGCAAAAAGGCTTGATGTAGCCGTTTCGTTTAAAGGGACGATTGAATCCTCGACCTTAGAGGTTTCGTTGAAAGGAACCTTCATTAACCGAGTTCACCTGGATGAAAAAGGAAGGGCTTCTATTGAATTGGGCCTCGCGATGGAACCGTGGACCCCTGAAAAGCCCACCCTTTATGATCTATCAATCAAGGTCAACGACGATATTGTTAAGAGCTACTTTGCGATGAGAAAGTTCTCAGCCGTTGAGTATAAAGGGCATCTCGTTTTTGGATTGAACAATAAACCGTATTTCCTAACCGGCCCGCTTGACCAAGGCTACTGGTTCGATGGTGGATTAACCGCATCGTCAGACGAGGCTTTGGTTGACGATATTTGGAAAATGAAATGCATGGGTTTCAATACCTTGAGAAAGCACATCAAAATTGAACCAATGCGTTGGTATTACCACTGCGACCGCCTCGGCATGATCGTCATGCAGGATTTTGTGAACGGCGGCGCCAAATACAAGAAGTTCCTTATCAACACAGCGCCATTCATTACCTATCACTTCAATGACACGCGGCGATATAAGCTACTTGGCCGTGGAAACCGGGAGTCTAGGAAACGCTTCGAGAAAGACCTCCGGAGCACCATAAATCTTCTCTATAACTGCCCTTGCGTCGCTATATGGACCTTGTTCAATGAGGGGTGGGGCCAGTTTGACTCGGCCCTTCTGACCAAGATTTTGAAGGACTTGGATCCGACGAGGCTGGTTGATTCCACTTCTGGGTGGTATGACCACAAGGTTGGCGATTTCTATTCTCGTCACATCTACTTCAGACCGGTAAAAATCCGCTCGGACCACAAACGGATTCTGTCTTTGACCGAATTCGGCGGCTATACCTTATCTATAAAAGGGCACACCTATACCAATAAAAAGCCATTCGGATACAAAACGTTTAGGAACGCGTCCGATTTGGAGGTTGCTCTCGCGTATCTATATAAGGAACAGGTGGAACCATTGATTGAGAAAGAGGGACTCTCCATTGCCATTTATACACAGCTGTCCGATGTCGAAGACGAATTAAACGGACTCCTGACTTACGACAGAAGTGTCTCCAAAATCAAGCCGGAGGTAATGGCTGCATTAAATAAGCGCCTGAAGTTCGAATGAGCCATTTCAAAGCAGCGTTTTTTGATGTCGACGACACGCTTTACGATCATTTTAAACATGAATATCCTGCCGACGGCATCGAAGCAATTCGGGAGATGGCCCGCCGCGGAATAAAGGTGTTTTTGTGCTCTGCCCGCCCCTACGGGTCCCAAAAAGACTTTAAGTGCTTTGATTTAGGCATTGAGTGGTCCGGTTTTATCGCCTCCTCTGGCGGGGTCGCTGTAGTGGGGGATAAAGTGGTTCACAAAGAGTACATGAAGAAACGCGATGTCTATGCCTTGGTCAAAAAAGCCAAGAGCCTCGGCCTCACTGCGGAGCTTGTGACCACCTATGATCGATATATGATCGCGCCCCCCAATGAGTACTCGGAAAGATACCACGCAATTTACAAGGACGAGACCAACGTTGTGCGCGATTATCGCGGCGAAAACTCTTCAGGACTCCTTTTATTTGCCCCGAAAGAGTATGACGAAGAGATGCTTTCGGCAGCCCCGGGGGCCATTGGTTTCAGATTTGAGGAATACGGTATTGAGTTCATGGGGTCCATGCATTCAAAAGGCAAGGCGATAGAGGATGTCCTCAATTACCTCGGCATAGATAAAGAAGATGCCATTTCATTTGGAGACAACCTTCAAGACATTCCGATGGCTGACGCGACCGGATGCTTTGTCTGCATGGGGAACGGCAGGGATGAAGTTAAGGCTGCAGCCGACTACGTTACGGATTCTGTGTCAGATAATGGTCTGGCGAACGCTATACATAAGCTGATTTTGGGAGACTGATATGAAATTACCTGGTTTTGTTGTGAGCATGCTCGCGAAGAATTTTGAGAAGAACGCCGCCAAGAGAAGGCCTGAGATCTTTTCCAATCTGAAATACGAGAACCGTCTAGACATCAATTACATGGGCGACGATAACTTCAAGCACTGCTTCGACGCATATTACGCTCCCAAAGAGAAAAAATTGAACAAGCTGATCATCGATATTCATGGAGGAGCCTACATTCTTTCCACGAGAAAAGAGAACTACATCTTTGGTGAAGTATTCCTCGAACAGGGATTTGATTTCTTTGCCGTCGACTATCGGCTAAACGACGGAACTCTGTCGGTCGCCGATCAGATTTCAGACTGCGTATCTTGCATTAATTATGTATGCGCGCACGCGAAAGAGCTTGGTGTCGAGCAAGACGAAATTTATTTAACGGGAGATTCCGCAGGCGGCCATTTCGCTCTATTGATCGCCGAGATGTCCTGCAACGAAGATCTGTGCAAGAAGATGGGCCTGGACCTCAAAGGCTTTAAGCCAAAGGCGGTCCTCGTGAATTGCTCGGTGTTCGACTTGGAATCGTCAATGAATTCCAGCACGATGACAAAAGGGGCGCGGCGCCGCATGTTTGGCCCAACATTTGAAAACAAAGAGCTCGCGCAGCTCTATTCCCCGATGCGCCATCCCGAGGATCTCAAACTCCCGGTTTTCGGCTCCAGCTGCAAGCGCGATTTCATACGTGCCGAATCCATGAAGCTCGTCGCCGCGTTGAAAGACAAACC
>JAILKX010000236.1 GCA_024693415.1 Bacilli bacterium | reverse complement strand
TGGGCCACGTTTTGTCCCATCCCGCCGCGATTATAGCCCGGTGTCGTGCTCGGCGTTCTCCTCCTCTTCCGCCGCCTCTTTCTTGTCGAGGTAATTGACGATCGGGGTGACGCAATAGCCGACCGCGATGAAGAACAGGGCGAGGACCCCGTCTTCCCCTAGCCCCGCGTAATCGCCGCCGGCGAAGAAGCGGATGGCGCCCATCACGATCATCGCGATCGCGAGGACCGGGAAGATGATGCGGGCCGCCTTGGCGACCTTTTCGAGTGAATCGTTCATGTTTTTTCCTCCTGAGGTGAAATTGTCCCCCTCACCTAATAAATAGGCGTGGAGGGCGCGAAAACGCGCACAAAAAATGAAAGAATTTATAAAAGTTCGATGCAGTCGAAAGAATTTTTTAGGCTTTTCCGCGCAGCTGGAAGTAGATCTCAAGCAGCAGCGCGTTGTGGTAATCGCGGATATCGAGGCCCGTCACCTCGACGAAGCGGTCGAGGCGGCTGCGGAACGTATTGCGATGGACGAATAGGATTTCCGAGGCGTAATTGGAATTGCATCCGCAGCGAAGATACGCGCCGGCCGCGGAGATGAGTTCGGGGTCGACTTCGCGGAAACGCTTCATCAGAAGGTTGTAGGTCGAGAAGTCGCCGAAGGACATATCGTGCATGATGATGTCGGACGGATAGCAGGGATAGTTCGGGAAGTAGATCAGGGCTTTCTCAAGCGCTTTCTCCTCGAAGTCCTCGTGGGCGTGGCTCACGAGGCAACCGAACTTCACCCCATGCTCGTCGTGATATGGGATCATCACGGTGTCGAGCGCGTACGCCACTTCCGCAGGTGCGACGAATTCCGCACGCTTTACCGAAGGAAAACGGATGGCGCGCTCATCGACGCCAAGGCGTTTGAGACGCTGGATGAACTGGGCTTTCGGGAAGTCCCTATCAGCGAGGAAAAGATAGATCTTATTCATCGTTCCTCACCTTCAGCAAGAATGATTCGAAAGGCCTTAGATGCAGCACGTGGTCGCGCAGATACACGTTATCGTAATTCTGGAGGATCACTTCGCCGATCGGCCAGTAGAATGGAAACTCGACTTCCTTTTCGCTGAAATTGCTGACCACGATCAGGTTGCAATTGCCGGCGTGGCGATAGGCGAAGACGTCGGGGTTCATCATATCGAGGATCTCGAGCCTTCCATTGAGGACCGCGTCATTCAAAACGGGGTCGCGCCTCTTCCAGATCGCGTATTGGTAGAAATTCAATATCGACCAGGGGTCGCGCATCTGGTCATAGATGTTGACGCCCTCGAGGTAATTCTGGTTGACCTTGTTGACCGAACCCTTCTTCGAGAAGCCGGCGTTCTCGCCGCGGTCCCACTGCATCGGGGTGCGGCTATTGACGCGCGAGCACCTGTTGAGGAAACGGGTGATCTGCCAATCGGGATAACCCTTCTCGCGCCACATCGCGACTTCGCTGCGGGTCGCCGAATCGGAGAAGAAATCCTCGGGGCGATCGTAATTCACGTTGCTCATGCCGATCTCATCGCCATAGTAGATGAACGGCGTGCCATAGAGGAAAAGCAAGGTGGTGAGCAAACATTTCGCGGATTCGGTGCGGTATTTGAGCGAGCCGTATTGGCTTAAGACGCGCGGATGGTCATGGTCGCACCAATAGATTGGCATATCGGCTTTCCCGGCGCAGCAATCGTACCAGCGCATGAAGTTGCGCTTCAGCTCGACGAGGTTCGTCTTGATCTCCTCGTCGGATTTGTCGATTGAGCCGAAAGCCCCATTGTTCCATGCGGTATCGAAGTTGAAGATCATCGAAACGGGGCCGTTTTCGATGTCGGCAAGCCCTGCCGCTTGCTCAGGGGAAATGCCCCCACCTGCTTCACCAAGGAGGCAGGGATTGTATTTCTCATTCACCGCGTCGGAGAATTCTTTCAGGTATTCCCCCACTTCCGGCCGATTGGAGAATTTGCCCATGTCGAGGATGAAGCCATTGCCTTGGTCAGGCAAAGTCGAGTCGGAGAAGCTCAGATCCTTGGAAAGGTGCGCCATCGCGTCGATTCGGAAGCCGTCGGCCCCCATCTCGAGGTAAAATAGCGCCACGTCTATCATGGATTTGCGGACCGCGGGGTTGCTCCAGTTGAGGTCAGGTTGCTTTGCCGCGAATAGGTGCAGGTAGAAATCGTCGGTCCCCGGGACGTTCGTCCAGGCGGGGATGCTATTGAAGCTCGCCCAGTTATTGGGTGGCATTAGCTTCCCGTCGACCTTCTTGCCTTTGCGGAAGAAATAATAGGCGCGCTCGGGAGAAT
>JAILKX010000072.1 GCA_024693415.1 Bacilli bacterium | reverse complement strand
CAAGGCGACCGGCAGTCATCCCATGTCCATTGACGATGCAGGCGATTCAGTTATAAGAACCAACGAAACAAAAAAGCCTTCGCCAACGTCCATCGGATTAAGATCGAACGTTTACGGAAGGACAAACCTAGCAAGCCGCTTACATTGACTTTAGTCAGCACCTTCCCCAAAAGTCAACCTTACAGCCCTTTATTCTATTTGACGCATACCCCCTTTTCAAGGATAACAGGTTTATGGGTAAGCGCTTACAATTAACGATTTTGAGCATTTTCGTCAATTGTTTGCCATATCCGCCCATGGTTTTGCCCAAATAACCCCCACCCCTGCTAGCCTTATTGTACGCACCCCATAATATTGACATTTTCAAACCACTGCCGAAAACGCCTGATGGGCTTAGCCTGGAAACATAGCCGTCGAATCAGGACGCCCTAGGCATTTTGGCCCCTAGAAGCCATTCTAAGAAGCGTTTTGCCTTGAAGGGAGATAAGTCCCTAGGCATGCCTTTCGCTTCTTAGGCGGCCTTCTAGGGGCCAATTTCGGCATGCATGGGTCCTTGGGAGCCCACTTTAGGAGCCGATCCCCATATATATCCTTATTATTCATATGCATAGGGGCGCGCATATATAAAAGGCATGGCGGGTAGGCCATGCCTTAGAAGAGGATGAGGATCAAGAAGCGGCCGGGATGGTGAAGGACTTACTGTTGGCAGTAACGGTCACGGTCGTATCGCCATAAGTAATCCTCAACACATAGGTGCTGTCGGTTTCACTTGCGTACGTGTTCATGAACGAATCCACGATGAAATAGATGGATACGCCACACGTATTGGAAACCGTTATGTCGTAATAATATGTCTGATTATTGGTTCCTTTTCCACTCTCAGAGTAGACAAAGGACACAACGATATTGGGCACAGTCGCATTGGAAGTCGTGTAATCGAAATAATGGAACTCGATGATCGGATCGTCTTCCGCGCCGTTTTGATTGTTGGAATCGAACGGCTCCCAATCGTCGCCCACCTCGGTCGTAACGACCCATCTGGCCTCGACTTGAATCTCGGCTTGCGCGCCGAAGGTCACCAATCCGGTCGAAGAAACCGTGCCCGTGCCGCTAGTTACCGTCCACGTGACGCTATTGTTCACGCCCAGATTAGGCAGCTGGACCGTGGCGCCCGCTTCGCGAGCCGATATCGTATAGAGTTCGACGTAGGTCACGTTTTCGGACCCGGTGCCGACGGAGGGGTTGAAATTCTCCGTGATCGACCTCGTCAATCCGATCGTGTATTCCACGTCGGACGCGCTGAACTGATACGCGCTCAAATATGTGGCGGTGACATTGTCCTGCTTGAAGGCCAAGGTAAAATCGGTTTGGGCCGGCGGGTCGTTGCCTGAGCTGGACATTTGAAGCGCGCTGGTGCCCGCATCGTCGTTCGTCGTATATGCGTATTCGATTTCCAAAGCGCTTGTTGAGCCGACGATGGTGACGCAGGCGCTATTGCCGCCGGTCGCCGCGGCTGCCTTGGCGTCGAAGTTGCTGCTTGTCAAATCGGCGAAGTCGACGCCTTTGGGGAACGAGACATTGATGAAGGTGAAGTCGATCTGCTCGGTGATGTTGACGTCTTTGAAGTTCGCCGCGCCGGCGCCGATATCCAAATAGATCAAATATGCGCCGCTTCTGCCGCTGACAGAACCGAGAGCGTACTCCCCTTTGTTGACCGGAATCTCGAAGTAGTACATTGAGTATTTGGAAAGGGTCGTCCCAGAGTTGTTCGGGTCCTCGATCCAAGAGCAGTCAAATAGGAGCTGGTCGGAATCAGGCTCTTCTACCCCATCGGCGAACCAAGTGTTGCCGTTGGCATCCTTGTACTCATAGATATAAGGATGATCGTCGTCGGCGGAGAGATAATTGCCCGAGGCATCCTTGTAATCGGGGGCGTAGATCTTGGAGATCGTGTTGATCTCTTTAATCTGATTTTTCTCGTCCCCGCTTTTGCGGACGATCTCGTTCAGCGAGAAGAAGGAGTTGTTCGTGGTGCCGGAGACATAGTAGGTGCCCGCAAAGAAATTGACGTAGCCATAGTTCTTGAGGTTGAAGTCGATGCAATCCTGCGGTACCTGATAATCATAATAAGTCGAGATATGGTCCTCATATTGTTTGGTTTCATCGTTCCAAGTCGCCGGCTGGTCTAAAACCTTTGCCATCCCAACGGTGACGAGCCTATCGATCGAAATGGCGCAATCCATAAAATGGACGCCGAAGACAAAACCTTCATCAGATGAATCTGACAAGGTTGTGCATAGGTTCTCGTAGGATTTTTTCAGCTTTTGGAGCTTATATGTCTCAACGCCATTCAGCGTAGATGAGCTGCCGTCGATCGTGACCCATCCGCTCGACCCGATCGATGAGCCGTTCAGGTAATTCGTCCTGGTATATATTTTCTTATTGTTGGTGTAATTGTATAGGCTATCGTTGCCCGAGTTGCCCGAAGCGTCATAAGGGTATCCCGCGAAACGGATGTCGCCATGAAGATCCTGATACTCATTGCCCGAATCGATGTTGGCTCCGCTTGCGATATAGCCGGTGTTGTATTGCTTAACCGAATTCTCATCAGCTTGGTATCCGTCCATAGGTTCAAACGTCGTCGGATGCATCAGCAAAGGAAAATAGGTCGGGTACGTCTTATAGGTAGTGGCGGTTTCTTCGTATGCCCCAAAGCCAAGATCAAAATCATAGCTTGTCTGTGTGGCGTAGGGCGTTACCGTTAGTGTGGACGAAGAGGTGCTAATCGAGAAGGCGCGGTTCGCGTATCTAAGATAAAAGGTGGCGGTTTCTGTCCAAAACCAGCCTTCATAATTGAACGAATCCGTTTGGATCCTAGTATTAGTCGCCGAAGATGAACTAAGAGTAGACGACGGGTAGAGATTAAAGGAAAGGCTGCCGTCATAGCTTGTCGTAAGGGCAAGGGTTCCGCTGTCGCTGGAAGTGTCGTTTCTGGTCGCGCAAAGATAATACGTCGTTCCACTTATTTCGGTCGAGAAATTCTTTGCCGCCGAGTTGTATATCCATCTTGTTCCCGAAGACTGGGTTGAGGTCCGACTGAGCGAAGTGCCACTATTCGTCAGATAATAGTTTCCCGAAGAAATCACATAAGTGGTCGTCGAGACCGTCGCGGTGGTAAGTTGCGCGCTCCACGAGGAATCATGGCATGTCAGATAATAGTTTTTGTTGCCATAGGCTGTATATAGGCGCAGGCCCGTCTTCGACCACGCAGAGCGATCGGATGTCGAAACCGAAAGCGACGTGCCGTTGAAATATAAGTAATACGCGGTGCTTCCGATCGTGGTAGTGAGATACCCATCGCTACCCAAGGTCCAAATAGAGGCAGCTGTTTGGGAAGTGGCGTTGGACACGGTTCCCGATGAATTCGCCTTAAGGTAATTCGACCCTCCGTCCGAGATTTGGAAAGAGGCATCGGTGGGGATGGAAGTATATTGATTCGTGACCTTTTTCGTATATTCAAAAGACCGTTCTCCGGTGAAATTTGCGTAAACATGCGTATTGTTGGCGTTGCTTTCATCATCGTTATACGAAGCAAACGTCGAGGAGGTGGATCTGCGCTTGAAATTGAAGGAAGCGTAAACCTTGCCATCGGACGTAAGCTGCCTACCCTCTTCGC
Organism: Bacilli bacterium; assembly: GCA_024693415.1. The sequence continues at coordinate 2,481 of JAILKX010000072.1, read as the reverse complement.
GGATATAATAATAGCTACCGTTTATCACGCTATCGGATATGGGCACGCTCGTGGAAGATTGCAAAACGCCATCCTTATAGGTTTCCTCGGTGTTATAACTGAGAGGCACGCACTCATCAGAATCCCTGATGGTTTTTAATTTTTCATATACGGATTTGATGTCGATGCTGCCGCCCCACTCCGTTCCACCGTTTGTTGTATTGGGATTCTCAATTTGGGGTAATGCCGCCTGCCCGCTGGTCAAATAGCATTTTTCAAGGGCGGCATCGGTCGCCGCGCCTACCAAAGAATAATCCGAGATGTTCTCGGTGATGTCTGCATCAAAGCATGAGGCGCCCTCCGCCGCATTGATCGTGGCGTTGTCGACGGCGACCCCGCTCAAGGTAGCGTTGTCGTAGCCGCAGACGATTCCGACGAGGGTCTTTGAACTGGAAGACGAAACAGTCGCGCCGTCCAACGCAAGCGCATTGATGGAATTGACATCACTATAGGCCGCATCCACTTCCGCCATGCCCGTATATTCGCCGACGACGCCGAAGAAGCCGACGATGTCGACGGTGCTCGACAAGAATGTGCCGGAAGTGATGCTTTCGGTGCCCTTCTCATAGACCTTCAATACCTTGGAGGAATCGACCGACCCGCTTTTGATGAAGGTCGGGGTACGCGTGATGTGACCCGCGTCGATCACGTTGTCCACGGTGAGGTTCGAAATCAATTCGTTATTGCCGGTGAAATGGCCGATGAAGGGGTACATGGTCGTCCCGATCGGCGGCAAAACCCAGCCGCTCATATCGAGATCGGTCGAGGCATCTACGGGGTCGAGGGCAAAATAGTACGGGGCGTTGCTGTCGTTGAAGTAGCCGATGTATTGAAGCCAGGCGAGGTTATATAGATGGACCGGCCTATTGATGATGAAAGGCTCGGTCGCCGTGCCGGTGCCCCTGGCGAAATAGGCGCCTTGGGATTCGCCGACGAGGCTCGTCTGCTCGCCGACCGAGGCCTTCTCGCTGAACCAGGCGACCGCGCTCGAAATCCCGCCGATGACGCAGGCGGAGATGCAAAGCATTATGGTGAAGAGGACGCTTTTCCGTTTCATCGTCACATCTCCATCGTCCAATCCCAGTCGAAGTAGAGGCTCGAATCGAGGACCGTCTCCCCCAGGAATTTGTTGTAAATGTATTCGAGCGAGTCGATGTTGTAGTTCATGACCACGCCGATCTTGGCGTAAACCGTGGAGGACGGGTCGCCGTTTTGGTCGAGGTTGGAGAAGATGTTGATCTTTCCGTCATCGTCGATCACGGGCTCTTCCTCGTCGGAGATCGACACCCATTTCTTGTCGTAGGTGATGCCGCGCACCTCACCATAGAGGTAGGTCTCGGAATAGGTTTGGGTGGAGCTGGTATAGGCTCCGCCGGAAGGCAGGTCCGCGGTCAAGCCAAAGGAAGCGAATTGGACGACCGAGCTCAGCGGATTGTTGTTGTTGGTCACCTGCCCCCGCTCCTTTGAGCCGAGATAGGTGCTCGATGTGGTGAAATCGAGGACGATGCTCCGCGGATCGGAAGCGGTATATGATTCGAGCTCAAAAAGCATCAGGATCGGGTGGTCTTGGGCCAAAAGGCTATAGGTCGCAAGGGTCGCGGTCTTGTCGTCTTTTTCGTCCCAATCCTTGTAGGCACCGCTATCGGTGTTGAACGATAAGGCGGACGCGACGTTATCGGAAACGGTAATGGAGGCGTATTCCGCCTTCTCGAACAGGTAATAGCTCGTGGTGGTTTCGCCTTCGGTCACCGACTTGGTGCCGACCTGGGCGTGGAAGGTGATTTTCTTGAGGGCGCTCGTCGTCTTGGCGACCCCCATGTTGTTCGCGTTGTCGGTCGCGGCCTGGGTCACGTTGAACCAGGCGATGGTACCGGAGAAGAGGGCGAACAGGGAAAAGATGCACATGGAAGTGGCGGCGATGATTTTGAGATTCAGCTTATTGATCCCCATTTCAAGAAAAAACCCAGTTGCTCTTTTTGCTTTGGCAACTGGCTATCTTCCCCTTTGGGAGACCCTACAGCTTTGCGTCGCCAGGTTGCCCTGGTTTTGCTTTTGTCGGCCTTATTTTATAAATAAGGTCTGCGGGTTGCAAAAGGTATTTTGGCGTAGGTTTTACCAATCTTTTTGAATTAGTTAAGCATGCTCTAATAAATTATTTTTAGAAATTTTTGTGACAAATTTTGTCCCCTGCAAAGCATGGCCCAATCCCAAAGGGTGGAATCTCCTCAACTCTATATCCCGGCACGGCGTCGCCTGCATTTGCTTGCCCCATGTGTCCCAAACGAAAAGCGCGAACCCCGCGCATGCAAATCCGCGAAAAAAAGACACGGCGGTCAAACCGTGCCTTTATGTCGTTTGCGGAACCTCAACCGTGAACGGTTCAGTGTTTTCGCCGATTTCGGTGGTTCCGATGTAGATGGTCTTATCGGTATCCATGTCCAC
>JAILKX010000210.1 GCA_024693415.1 Bacilli bacterium | reverse complement strand
AAGGAAGGCGAGAGATTCGTCATGGGGGTCGGCATGCTCTTCCCGCGCAAAGGCCTCCTCGACTTCATCGAGGTCGCAAAGTCGTTCCCCGACGTCAAATTCATCTGGTTCGGCGACCTGAAGCCTTTGTTCACCCAGCTTAGGATCCTAAGAGCCATCAAGCATAGGCCCCCTAACGTCATCATGGCCGGCTACTGCGAAGGCGACCTCATCAAAGGGGCCTACCAATCGGCATCCGCCATGTTCTTCCCCTCCTACGAGGAGAACGAAGGCATCGTGGTCCTCGAAGCACTGGCCTCAAGATGCCCCATCCTCCTCCGCGACATCGAGGTCTATAGGTCATGGCTGAAAGAAGGCCTAAACTGCCGCAAGGCAAACGACAACGAAGGCTTCATTAAGGAGCTCAAGGACCTCTTGGATAACGGAGAGGACCCCCTAGTCTTAGAGGAAGGCTATAAGGTAGCCCTATCGAAAGACCTATCCCTCATCGGAAAGCAATTAAAAGAGGCATACGAATCCCTCATGAAGAAATAAGCGGGAACGCATCCACGTCCCCACTATTTTTTAATGCACCGTCAATATCGACCCGACCGTCGCCACGATCGCCATCGCCACGACGAGCACCTGGAACGCGATCGATCCCCATTTGCCTAGCAGTGGCGAATCCGGGTATTTCCGTCTCGTCACCCCATAGGCGACGACGATCGCGAGGTTCGTGACGATCTGAATCACCGACGCCACGCGGGCAAACGCCACGAAGCTCGCCCCAAACACCGGGATCAAGGAGATAAGGGCTATCCCTAGACACGGAAGCGACACGATGACCCAGCATAGCCTAAGCGGCAGCTTCTCGAACTGCTCATGCACGATATCCCTGAGGTTCAATGTATTGGCCCATAACGAAGTGGACAGAGCAAGGATCGTGAACACATACCCGACGATGCCAACCCATCCGCCGATGACGCCCGACATATCCACAAGCGCCCCATCGGTGGTGACCTTCGTCCCGCACGCCAGAAGGGTGATAAGCGTAAGCACGAACACCAGCAGCACATTGATCCCGGTCCCGGCGATCACCGACACCCGGATCTGCTTCTTGTCACCATTGGACCCCTTGACGACGGTCGGGACCGACATGACCGAAGACAAGGCGAAGCTCACCATGCCATAGAGGGCCAAGACGTTATTGATGTGGATGAAATCGGTAGGCAAAGGATTTAGGCCCACGACGAACGTCGCGACCGTAAGCACGACCATCACGGCCACCATCACGAACACGCAATACTTCTCGGAGATCCCCACGGCCTTCATGCCGAAAAACACCACTAACCCCGCAAAAACGTAATATATGAGCATCCCAGCCCATAACGGCAGCCCAAACCAGTTATAGAAAACCGTGGCCACCCCAGTGATGTAGGAGCAGCAGTTCATGATGACCGATAGGCCCAACAAGGCGAAGGCGATCCAAGTGAAAACCTTGCCCACCTTGCCCTTGAAGATCGTCTTCTGCAGGCACTGCACGAACTGCGCCCCGCCATGCCGATAGCTAAGCTCCGCCACCATGAGGTGGAGCAAAATGTTCACCGCAAACGCGCCCAATATGATGAGGAGCACGACCCACCACGGGTTCCGGCTCGCAAGATAGGGCACGGACAATATCCCCGCCCCGACGCCATGCCCGACGATCACGCCGATCGATTCGAAATAGGAAAAGCGGGATTCGCTTTGAAACCCTTGCCCCTCAACCGGAGCCGCTTGGTCTTCAGCCATAAAGATTTACCTCTTGTCCCTAACATTGTATCCCCATCGCGGCCAAACGCGACAAAAATTCGTTTGGCCGCGAAACCGTTGCCTCGGCGCACATTAACAATATGGGGCGCCCGCATCAAAATGATTGACGGGCAGGGATAAGGTGTCTAATCTTATGCGGGAGGCATCTACCTAGTATGCAAAACTATATTCTTAGCTGCACATCGACCGTCGATATCAGCAGCGAACACCTGGCCCAACGCGATATTCACTACCTCGGATTCAACTTCACCCTCGGCAAGGACAACCTCAAGGACGACCTTGGCCAATCGATCTCCTTCGAGGACTTCTACAAGAGGATGGCGGCAGGCGAAATGACCAAGACCAGCCAGCCGGCCACCGGCGACTACGTCGAATACTTCCGCCCATTCCTCAAGGAAGGCAAAGACATCATCCACCTCTGCCTATCAAGCGGTCTCTCCGGCGACACCAACTCCGCCCGCATCGCTTCCGACATGCTCAAGGAGGAATTCCCCAAGCGCAAGATCATCGTGATCGACTCCTTAGCCGCGAGCTCCGGCGGCGGCCTATTGGTCGACAAGCTCGCCGACCTCCGCGACCAAGGCATGGACATCGACCAATTGGCCGCCTGGGCCGAGGAGCATAAGCTCGAGGTCCACCACTGGTTCTTCTCCACCGATTTGACGTATTACGTCAGAGGTGGCCGCATCTCCCGCACCTCGGGATTCGTCGGCAATTTGCTCCACATCTGCCCGCTACTAAACGTCTCGAACGAAGGCAAGCTCACCGGACGCGAAAAGGTCCACGGAGTCAAAAACGTCGAGAAGAGGATCGTCGAGAAGATGGAGGAATTCGCCCTCAAAGGCCTCGATTACGACGAAAAGGTCTATATCTCCATGTCCGCCTGCCCCCAATACGCGGAAGCGGTCGCAAGCAAGATCGAGGAGAAGTTCACCAAGATGGATGGCAAGGTCGAGATCAATTGGATCGGCACCACCATCGGAGCCCACACCGGCCCCGGCACCGTCGCTCTCTTCTTCTGGGGCAAGAAGAGAGAGAACTAATCTATCTCAAAGAGCTGTCCAACCCACAGCTCTTTTTGTTTGCCCTGGGCGGCGCCCGAGCAGAATCAAACCCTGCTCGGGGTGCCTCCCCCGGTCAAGACCCATAACGCCATAAATGAGGACACGGCGTGTCCCTAACGACGGCAAATCCGCAAGGGACGTGTATTCGAATTTGGTCAAAACCGGCCAAACTAAGTCCTCCTCCGGGCGTCGTGTCCACGAATGGCGCAGCGCGTAGGCGCGCATATATATAGATATAAGGATGGGCTGGTACCGCTTTCAATTTTTGACAGGCATGCGGCAGTTTTTGAAGCAAATGAATTCTTTGGGGATTTTGCATTTAGATTATTGCCACACAGCAAAAAGGACAAAAAACAATGAAAAAATCCCTATCGTTCTGCATGCTCCTCGCCTCCGGCCTTTTAGTGGCCTGCGGCACCAGCAACACCTCATCCACCGGCACCGCCTCGAGCACAACGGACGCCTCCTCTGCAGCGACCGTCTCCTCCGCAGAGCCCACCTCCGTCACCGAGGAAGTCACCGCCGTCTACCAGATGACCGCCACCTACGACGAGCTCTACAACATGTACGCCGCCTATGAATTCTACGGAATCATGAACAGCGACAACACCGGCACCATCTACTGCGCCACCGTCCTCTCCAATGGCGACAACAAGAACGTCCCAAGCGTCGACGAAGGAACCGCGTTCAAGTACAAGGTCGTCGACGACGACGGCATCGAGACCCTCGAGGCCGCGATCGGTGGAAAGAAGTTCACCGGCTACAAGAACTCTGATGGCGACTTCGTCCTCCAGGGCTACTCCTTCGAGTTCGCCGGCGGATACAGCCGCTCGGTCGACCTCGTCGTCTCCGAGACCATCACCTATGCGACCGTCGATGCCTGGACCGCCGCCCTCACCGAGTCCTATGCGAGCCGCACCATCGAAGTCACCGTCAGCGACACCTACAAAGGCGCCGTCAAATATGCCGATGGCGACAATGCCGGCGAAGCCTTCACCATCAGCTTCGGCGACAACGGAAGCTACCCCGCAGAAGCCAAGTTCGAGCTCAAGTCCGACTTCTCCGTAACCGCCGTCTATGGCGTCGGCGGATATGGCGGAGCCACCTATGAAGGTACTTGGACCATCGACACCTCGACGAACCTCCATACCATTACGATCGGCGAAACCACCATCACCGGCGTCAAGGATGGCGATCACGAGAAGTTCACCTGGAACTTCGTCCACACCAACTCCGACGAGACCACCGTCAACCTGACCGCGGAACTCGCCTGGGTCGATACCTCTGCCGCCTAATTCGAATTCGCCCTACGTCCCCCGCCGAAAACAAACTTCGGCGGGGCTTTTATCGAAAGGAACAACCATGAAAAAAGCATTATGGATCAGCCTTGCCTCCGTCTTCGGCGCCTTAACCGTCGTCGGCGCGGTCGGCAACACCATCCTCAAGGGCTACCGCCCGCAGCTCAACGCGGCGCTTGGTATCTCCTCCGACACCGCGACCCTCGACGAGAACGCGGTCTACTTCTCCTCCGAATTCGATTCGGTTGAGGAGCAGGTCGCGGTCGAAGGCGAGCTCTGCGTCGAACTCGAGGCCGAAGGCGCGGTCCTCCTCAAAAACAGCAACAACACCCTCCCCTTCAAAAGCACCGACACCTTCTCCCTCTTCTCCACCTCCTCGGTCGACCCGATCTACGGCGGAACCGGCTCCGGAAAGGTGAGCGCCAACGACGCAGTCAACTTCCGCAAGGCGATGAACACCGAGTTCGGTTCCAACTCCACCAACGTCTCCCTCTATAAGCGTTACCTCCAGGACCTCTCCAACTACCGCAGGGTCAACGCCGAGACCACCGGCGGCACGATCGACCAGTACAAGATCAACGAAGCCCCCTGGTCCGAAGTCATGACAAGCGACATCGAGGCCACGATGCCCAACTTCCCGAACGCGATCGTCGTTTTGGCCCGCTCCGGCGGCGAAGGCAACGACCTCCCGATCACCGAGTGCTCCGACGGGACGAACGGCAACTACCTCGTCCTCAACCAGAACGAAAAGGATATGCTCGCCGGTTTAAAGGCCCTTAAGGACGCCGGCAAGATCAGCACCATCACCGTTCTCCTAAACGGATCGAACGCCCTCCAGCTCGACTTCCTCGACAGCGAGGAATACGGCATCGACGCGGCGGCCTGGATCGGCGGCGTCGGCACCAACGGCATGACCGCGGTCGCCGAGCTCCTCTCCGGCAAGCGCAACTTCTCCGGACGTTTGAGCGACACCTTCCTCAAGGACAACCTAAGTGCCCCCTCGATCGCGAACTTCGGCCTCCAGGCCTACACCAATTCCTCGGCCGGGACCGGCGAATACTCGACCTCCTGGGTCCAGTACAACAAGGCCGGGGACACCGATAAGTGCAACGAGAACTACATCGTCTACCAGGAAGGCATCTACATCGGCTACCGCTACTACGAGACCCGCTACGCCGACGTCGTCATGGGGACCGGCAATACCACCGGCTACGACTATTCCGCCGACGTCGCCTTCCCCTTCGGATACGGCGATTCCTACACCGAATGGTCCTATAGCGATTTCTCGATCACCGAGCACGACGAGACGATCGAAGCCACGGTCACCGTCACCAATAGCGGCTCGGTCTCCGGCAAGCATGCCGTCGAGATCTACTGCGCCCCCACCTACACCGATTACGATAAGCAATACGGCATCGAGAAAAGCGCCATCGTCCTAGGCGGATTCACCAAGACCGGCGAACTCGCTTCCGGCGCCTCCGAGACCGTCACGGTCGAGGTCAAGAAGCGCGACTTAGCCTCCTATGACGTAAACGGCAAAGCCACCTACATCCTCGATGGCGATTACCGCTTCACCGTCGCCCATAATGCCCACGAAGCCAACAACAACGTCTTGACCGCCCTCGGCTATGGCACTAGCTGCGACGAAGCCGGCGACGCCGACCTCGTCAAGACGTGGCAGGTCGATGGCGTCGACGACGTCACCTGCTCCACCTCCGAAGAGACCGGCTACAAGATCACCAACGCCTTCGCCCATGCGGATTTGAACCGCTACGAGGGCACGACCGACCAGACGATCACCTACTTGACCCGCTCGAACTGGAACGGCACCATGCCGACCACCAACGTCAAGCTCGCGATCAATGAGACCATGTGGGCGGACGGCCTCGACTACTCCACCGAAACCCGCAAAGCCCGCGTCGAGAAGATGAAGGAGAAATACTACTCCGAATACCT
>JAILKX010000145.1 GCA_024693415.1 Bacilli bacterium | reverse complement strand
TCACAACAAAAAACAGTGATTTTGTATCATCACTGTAATATTCATATGGCACGCCCGAGGCGATTCGAACGCCTTACCCACAGCTTAGAAGGCTGTTGCTCTATCCAGGTGAGCTACGGGCGCGTGCTGAATTAATATAGTCATTCCGCGGGCAAAGTTCAATAAAAGCCCGTTCAATTTTCCGCGCCGTGGAGCTTTTGGAAAAGCGCCTCCGCGGATTCTGGGGGAATGATCTGGCTGAGTTCCCCCACCGATGCCGACATCAACGCGTCGATCGAGGGGTATTGGCGGTTCAATAGCTCGCGCCTCTTGGGGCCGAGGCCCTTGATGTCGGAGAAGAGGTCGGCGGTCATCGATTTGCCCCTTAGTGACCTATGGAAGCTGATGGCGAAGCGATGGACCTCGTCCTGCATCCTCATGAGAAGAAAGAACAAGGGCGATTTCGGATCGAGGGGGTAGGTATTTCCATTCCCATCGATCAGACCCTCGGTCTGATGCTTATCGTTTTTGTAAAGCCCGAAGACCGGGAAATGGACGTCGATCGCGTCGAAAGCTTCTTGGCAGGCGTGGACCTGAGTGAGGCCGCCATCGGCCAAAAGGAGGTCGGGCATGGATTGGTTTTCATCCTTGAGCCTCTTGTAGCGGCGCGACACCACTTCCTTCATCGAATGGTAATCGTCGCCTGCGTTCTCTTCGCTAAGGTGAAATTTGCGGTACATCTTCTTCGCAGGCTCGCCGTTGATATAGCAGACCATCGCGCCGACAGGGCTTGATCCTTGGAGGTGCGAGTTATCGAAAAGCTCGATCCTGTATGGGGTTTTGATATGAAGGAGTTCGCCTAATTGCTCAAGAAGCGCATTGTTGTCATCGTCAAGGCGGGCCGACATGAAATGGGCATCCAGCCCTTGTCTGGCGTTCAACTCGGCGAGGTGGATTGCGTCCATCAACCGCCCTTCTTTCGGAACGACGAGCGACACCCCCTCGAATTCGCTTTCGATGGTTTCCTTGAGGGAAGGAAGCCTGATCGCGATCTCCTTCGGGGTGTCGTGGTTGGAATAATATTGCTCAACGAGGTCGAGAATTTGGGAGTCGACGTCGCCAAAAGAGGGAACCGCGTGCACCGATTTTCCCAAAAGCAGACCCCTGCGGTAGGTCAGAATCGATAGCGATCTGTAGCCGTCCCTTTCCGCGAAGGCGAAGACATCGCGGGCGACGTTATCGCTCACGAGCTCGACGCTTTGCTTAGCGGTGATATACTCCAGCGAGTCGAGGGTCTTCTTGTATTCGGCGGCCGATTCGTAGTCCATGCGGTCGCTTGCATCCATCATCCTCTTGCGAATCTCGGCTTTGACCTCCCCCACATCTCCGTTCATAAACTTCTTGATGTCGTTGTAGAGCTTTTCGGCGACCTCGTCCTCAAGGGGTTTGATGCAGGGTGCGAGGCACTGCCCCATTGAATAATAAAGGCAGGGCCTGTCGGGGATATTGCGGCATTTCCTGGTCGGATAGATCTTGTTCAGGAGGTTGATGACCTCGTAGGCGGAGCCGCTATTGGGGAACGGGCCGAAATAGAAATAATTGTTGTCTTTGGTGCTGCGCGCGATCTTCAGAAGCGGATCCTTGTGGCGCTTGAGGGCGATGTAAGGGTAATGCGAATCGTCCATCAGCATGATGTTGTAGCGCGGGTAATGGGTCTGGATGAGGTTCATCTCGAGGATGAACGCCTCTTTGTCGGAGCCGACCAAGACGATGTCGAAATGGTCGACGTGGCTCACCATCGCCGCCACTTTCCCTTCCTGAGGGCGCAAGAAATACTGCGATACGCGCTTCTTAAGGCTCTTGGCTTTGCCGATGTAGATGATTTTGTCGTCGGCGTCCTTCATCAAATAACAGCCCGGCTTATCCGGGAGCAATTCGATGAGGCGCTTGAGTTTCTCGGTGATCATTTGAGGTACACCACCGTCGCTCCGCCACCGCCTTCGTATTCGCCGGCCATCTCAAACGATTGGACGAACTGCTTATGCGTCTTGAGATAATTCTCGGTCGCTTTGCGCAGCGCACCGCTGCCAAAGCCGTGGATGATGCGGACGCGCTTAAAGCCCTTGAGGCGGCATTGATCGAGATAATGGTCGATCTCAAGCAAGGCTTCGTCGACCCGCATCCCGATGAGGTTCAATTCAAGGGAAAGCGAGGGCCCGGTGCCGACTTTATCGACGAGGGCGCCCTTCATCGGCACGATCTTGTCTTCGGGCTCGGCGATCTTCACCACTTTGTCTTTGGTGGAATTGAAGGTCATGCCGCTTGAGGTCGAAATCAGGATGGAATTGCCTTTGACGCGGGTGATCTTTCCCTCTACGCCATAGGCGGGGATGCTTACGTAATCCCCCTCCTTCACTTCTCCTGAGAAGGATTCGGTGCGGGCGGAAGAGGTTTGGAGGTCGTTTAGTTTCTTCTTCGCGGCGATCGCCTCATGAAGCTTTGCGCCGGGATGGTTGATCTCGAAGATGATTTCGTCGATCCGCTTCTCGGCTTCCTCGAGGATCTTCTTCTTTTCCTCATCGGCTTCAAGGAGCAGCTTCTCCTCGCGCTGCGAGATCAGTTTCTCTTTGCTCTTGAGCTGTTTTTCCAAGGTATCCAGGGCATTTTGCCTGCGCTCGAGCTCGGCTTTGAGGTCGGCGTTTTGCTTGGTGAGCTCGCTTAATTTGTCGATTGCGCTCGCCACCGAAAGGTCGGTGTCGGCGTTCAGACTCTTCTCGGCGTTGCTCACGATCTCTTCGTCTAAGCCGAAGCGCCTTGCCACCGATAAACCATAGGATTCGCCAGGGAGGCCCATCTGCAAGACATAGGTCGGCAATAGGCGTTCGGAATCAAAGAGCATCGAGGCGTTGACGAGGCCTTCTTTGGACAATGCGTAAGCCTTGAGCCCTTCGAAGTGCGAGGACACGACGGCGTAGCAATGCTTCTTGAGGAGGTAGGCGATGATCGCGGTCGCAAGCGCTTCGCCTTCCTTTGGGCTAGTGCCTGTGCCGAGCTCATCGAAGAGGACAAGGTCCTTCCCTCCGATGCGCGAAACGATCTCGCCGATGTTCTTAACGTGGGCTGAGAAGGTGGAGAGATTATCGGATAAAGACTGGCTGTCACCGATATCTAAGAAAATATGCTTGAAATAAGGAAGTTCCGCCCCTTGGCCTGTTGGTAAGATCAATCCGCACTCAAACATGAGCGAACAAATGGCTAAGGTCTTAAGCGCCACGGTCTTGCCGCCGGCGTTCGGGCCGGAGATGATGACGATGCGCTTCGAGGCCGTCAAAGAGAAGTCATTCGGGATGATCTTATCCTTCTGAAGCAAGGGATGGCGCGCCGCCGGAAGGTATAGGGAACCATCTGGGCTGAACTGCGCGATATGGCCGTGCATCGATTCGCCATAGAGGCATTTGCCCTGAAGCAAATCGAGGTACGACAACTTGGAATTCAAAAGCAAAAGCTTGTCCTGGCTTCCGCCGCACTTCTGCGATAGTTCGAGCAGCAGGCGATGGATCTCTTCACGCTCGTCGTTTTTGAGCTCGACCATCTTGTTGTTCATCGAGACGATGACTTCCGGCTCGATGAAAGTCGTTCCGCCGGTGTTCGAGATGTCCTGAACGATGCCTTTGACTTTAGATTTGTAAGCGTTGGCGACCGGAAGGACGTAATGCCCGTTTCTCAAGGCGAGGGTGTGATCGCTAAGGAATTCGCTATTCTGATCGAGGACCGCGCCGATTTTGTTGGCGATGTCGCGCTCGAGGCGTGTGATCGCCGACCTAATTTTGCGCAAAGCGGGCGAGGCATTATCGTAGATTGATAGATCCGGGGTGATGACGCGATGGATTTCCTGTTCCAAGAAAGAGAGGTCAGGGATGTCCTCGGCATATTCATGGAGGGTCGGCCGCCCTTCCGCGGTCTTGATGAACCGACGCACCGCTTCCCCGCAGGAGACCAGCGTCGCGATGTGGTCGAGCTGTTCAATGGTGAGGCAGCTGCCTTTCCCGGCGATTCTGATCGGCTGCTCCAAATCTTCGGAAAGATCGAGCGGCATCCTGCCGTAGGACACGATTAAAGTAGACGCCTCATCGAGGAAAACGAGTTCCTTCTGTAGGCGTTCTGGACCGATCGGATGAAGGTTCAAGGCATTGCCTTTGGCGCGGGCGCCGCGGCAATAGGATGCGAGCCCTTCACGGATCTTATCGAATTCCAATACCTGATACGCGTCTTGCATAGCACACGCATTATACACTGACGCGCGAGAAAACTGCACAGGCTTGCTCAAATGCGGTATGATTACCCCATGGCAAATTCCGTCACGATCCTCGCAGATGATTCCCTCATCGCCAAGATGGCGAATCTTTATGCCGGCACTTTGGATTTCGAATCGAATCCGAACGCCTTGTGGATCGCAAAGCAGGAAGACGTCGTCATCACCGCCTATTCGAAGACCCATAACGGCTTCCACAAAGTACTCTTCCAGGGCGAGAAGGCCGAGTATGAGGCGAGCATCTGGGGAAGCCCTCAGGAGCCCAAAACCAAAAACGAGGCGACCCCTGTATCGAAATTCCCCCAAATCGGCTCCGATGAAGTCGGGACCGGCGACTTCTTTGGTCCCATCTGCGTATGCGCGGCCTATGTCGATAAGGAATCGCTGAAGCTGCTCAAAGAGCTCGGCGTGACCGACTCCAAGAAGATGACCGATGCCCATATCCTCGAGATCGGACCGACCCTCATCAATAAGATCCCCTACTCCCAGCTTTCGCTTGGGAATGAAAAATACAACGAGGTCGTCCGCAAAGGCCTCAACATGAATTCGATCAAGGCGAAAATGCATAACCAATGCTTGCTGAACCTCAAGGCGAAATACCCGAATTCCTTCGTCTATCAAGATCAATTCGCCGAGCCTTCCCTCTACTATTCCTATCTCAAAAACGAACCGAAAATCCTGCGCGGCATCGAGTTTTCCACCAAAGGTGAACTCGCTTTCCCTAGCGTTGCCGCAGGCTCTGTCATCGCTAGGTACTCCTTCCTAAGGAAGATGAAATCTCTCGGCGAGGAATATGGAGTTGAGATTCCGTTCGGAGCCGGCACCGCCGTCGATGAATTTGCTAAAGAATTCGCCGAAAAGCATGGCCTAGAGGCATTGAAATCGATCACGAAATCCAATTTCGCGAATATGAAAAGAATCCTGGAGGACCAGGACTCTTCAATCAAGCTTATCTAAGATCTTTTGGAAATAATCGGGCAGAGGGGCTTCGAAGCTCATCTGCTTTTTCGTCGTGGGATGGACGAAGCTTAGGCGATATGCGTGGAGCAATTGCCCTTTGTCGTAGATCCCCTTGTTGTTATTCCCGTAAAGCGGGTCGCCGATGACGGGGTGCTTGATGTATTCCATGTGGACGCGGATCTGATGCGTCCTGCCGGTGAGGAGCCTGCAAGATATGAGCGTCGCATTGGAGCGCTTGTAGCGCGCTTCGACATGGAAATAGGTCACCGCTTCTTTCCCGTCCAAATCGACGCAGTTTCTTGTCGGGCGTTTCCTGTCGCGGGCGATCGGGGCATTGATCTTCCCATCGTCTTCCGGGATGATGCCTAACACCAATGCTTTGTATTCGCGGTGCATCGAATGGTCGGACAATTGCTCCGCCAAACCCTTGAACGCAATCTCGGTCTTCGCGATGGCCAATAGGCCGCTAGTATCCTTATCGATACGATGGACGATGCCAGGCCTAAAAGCCTCGCCGGTGTCGGCTAAATTCGACTCGCGGTAGACAAGCGCGTTGACCAAGGTTCCCCCATGGTGGCCGTTGCCTGGATGGACGACTAAACCCGCCGGTTTATTGATGACCAGAACATCATCGTCCTCGTAGATGACATCGATCGGAATGTCCTCTCCTTCGATGTCCGTCTTCTCGGGTTCGGGGAGCTCATAGGAGACCACGTCGCCTTCGCTCAAGATGAAGTGAGCTTTCTCGAGTTTCCCGTTCACGAGCACTTTCCCATCCTTGATGTGCTTGCTCGCTTTGGAACGCGACAGGGTGATTCCGTGCGCGAAAAAAACCTCGTCGAGACGACGTCCCTGCTCTTCGAAAACTACCGTAAATTGATACATGGGTCGCTTATTCTTCCTTGGATTCCTCTTCGGAGGGTTCGTTTTCAGCGGATTCTTCGCTTTCTGCAGAAGCGTTTTCGCCCTGCTCCTTCGCAAGCTCGGCCTTGGCTTCTTCGACGAGGCGCGGGTCGACTTCGAGGTCGTCGGTCGGATGCTTGATCATATCGACGGCGAACAAGACGATGAGCATAATGACGCCGACGGTGAGGCAGGCGTCTGCGACGTTGAAGGTCGCGAACGGA
>JAILKX010000120.1 GCA_024693415.1 Bacilli bacterium | reverse complement strand
TCAAGGGTCTTCTCGATGTGGTCGGGATAAAGCTTGATGTCGAGGTCGTAATCGATGTACTTCAGGTATCCGTTGTCCATGATGGTCGGGGTCGCGATGTTGACGTAATAGCAGATGCCGCGGTTCTCCTTGAACATCGCGATGACGTTCATCCACTTGTGCTTGAAAAGCAGGAAGACCGCATTCTCTTTGGTCATCCATTTGCGGCCATCGCCTTCGGTGACGAGGCTCGCCTTGCTCGCGAGAGCCCAGTATTCGGATGTTTCTTCGACTAAAAAAGCCGGCGACCATTGCCGATGAAGCAAGCCGTCATGCTTGTACGCTTGGACCTTGATCCAGCGCGGAAATCTTGGATCGTTGCTATAAGCCATAAAAAGGGAGCGGGGCCTTTCGCCCTTCGTGTGCAATTATAATGCGTAGGCGCGCCTAAAGAAACCACGGAGTTATAAACTTAATTGCCCCAATAAAATAAATCCCCGCAACATAGCGGGGACGTGTATGCGTTATTCGTTGAGAAGCAATGCCAAATCAAGAATCTGTTTGATCTGGTTTTTGTATTCGATCAGGTACTTCGGATTGAACTTCTCGCGGCCGGGCAGGACCATCAAGGTGTCTTCATAGCCTAGGCCCCAATAGGTTTTGCCGGACTTGATCTGAATCGCGACATCGACGAGGAGCTTGTCAGTCCTAAGCTCTTTCATCGCCGCGCGGAACTTCTGGTTCAGCACATGCTTGTCGCCGTTATCGCCGACGATCACGAACCGTTTGGAATTCTCGATGACGTGGCGGCCTTTTAGCCCCTCAGGCGGAATGGCGCGGTCACCACCTTTGAAGTAGATGGCGATGCCTTCGTCCGAGGTTTGGACGCTGTTGTGGGTGCGGAGGTATTTGCCAACGAAGATAGTCTGCAGGTATCTGCCGTTGTCCTTTTGGGCAGCGAGGTCAGCGAGGGCGCAGTCCATTCCCTTGTAGGTGAACGTCATGTTGGCGCGGGAGCCGATCTGCGAAACGCCAGGGTAAACGCTCATCTCAGCGAACTCTTCTTTGCTCACTTTCGAATCCATGTCCCCCACGAAATCCTTCGCATCGGTATCGCCGAAGATGTAGTCATTGGTGACGTCGTAATACAGTTTGACGAACTCGCGCATCGCCTTCCTGTCCGACTTCTTGTTGAAGAAGAGGAACACGAAATAGCCGACGAGGCCGACCACCGAGCAAACGAGGCCGATGACGATCTTCGGGACGTTGTCCGACTCTCCCATCAGCTGGCGCGGCAAGATCCAAGAGAGGAAGATGTCGGCGAACAAAGCGAGCACGACCACCACTTTCCAAATGGACCACACGCGGATCTTCTGGTAAAGCGCGATGCGGGCATCCTCGATTTTCTGGAATCTGCCATCATCGTAGGTTTCAGGCGCGGGTTCGGGCTTCGGCGCTTCGGGCGCAGGCTTCTTTTCCTTGGATTCGCCTTCTTCGGGCGCAGGCTCTTCTTCGGATTCCTCGACATAGTGCATGTCAATCTCTTCTTTTGCTTCTTCTTCCGCTTTCGCCTCTTCGGCCTTCTTCGCGGCTTCCGCTTCAGCTAGGGCTGCCTTTTCGGCGTTTTCCTGGGCTACTTTATCATCGACGAAATCATCGTCGAAGCGTTCTTCGCTCGGCGCGGGTTCTTCCACGACGGGCTCTGACACGATCTTTTCTTCATCTGCCATGAACGTTACCTCCTAATTCGGTCTAGAGGACTATAACACGCGCAACGAAAAATAACTTGTACTTTTTCTTAATTATTGCCCATGGTCTTTTGATGAATCGGGATATCTGCAAAACGGCGCCGACAGCAAAAGCAGGCCTCCGATTTCGGAAGCCTGCTGAGCGACGGAAGCTTATTCAGCCGCGTTGTCGGTGGGAGAGATTCCCCTCCTCGCGGCGGGGAACATCGAGTTGACCCGGGCAAGCGGGCCATATAAGGCGCAGAGAATCGCGATTGCGATGGCGCCGGAAACGGGGATGTAGACTGCGTTATAGATGAGCGCGCCAACGAATTCGACGTCATAGATGACCATCGAGGAGACGGTGCTTCCGACGAAGCGGACGAAGGTGGAGGCGATGCCACCAACGATGATCCAGATGATGCCTTTGGCGTTGTAGGATTTCTGGTTCTCACCGAGGATCAGCGGAGCAAAGAAGCCCATGACGCCGGCGGAACCGAAGCCGATGAGGTAGTCGAAAGGATAGGTGGCAAAGCCATAACCGTCGGTCAAGCAAGTGAGCAAACCATAGATGACGCCACCGGTGACGAAGCCATGGAGCGGGCCGCGGCGGAGCGCGATGATCATAAGCGGCAGCATCTGGAAGTTAACCGATCCGCCGCCGGTGGCGATCGGAAGCTTGACGTAAGACAAGACGAACGCGGCGGCGATCAAGACGCCATCTTCGGCGATGGTGAGGACGTTATCGGAATTCGAATAGCTAGAAGACGATAGCGCGAACAAGGCGGCGAGAGCGCACATCGCGATCGACACCGCGGCGCCCCAGCCAAGGGATGCGCCATTAAAGTTATCAATCAGGTCAGCCGCGAAATAGGAGA
>JAILKX010000094.1 GCA_024693415.1 Bacilli bacterium | reverse complement strand
AAAGGCGTCGGCCCGAAGGCGACCCTGCTCGTCCAAAACGGCACCCTCACCAACGCCGACTATGTCGTCGTCGGCGAGACCTATGGCAAGATCCGCAGGATGACCAACGAACACCGCCAGGTCGTGAAATCGGCCGGCCCCGGCACGCCCGTCTCCGTCATCGGACTCGCTAGCGTCCCTAGCGCCGGCGACCGCTTCATGGCGTTCCCCGAAGAGAAGCAAGCCAAGGAGGTCGCCGAAAAGCGCGCCCTCGAAAAGCAGGAAGCGACCCGCGCCGGCAGCGCGGCCATGTCGCTCTCCGACCTCAATAACCTCATCAACGCCGGCAAGGTCAAGGACCTGAACGTCCTCGTCAAAGCCGATAGCGATGGCACCGCCCAAGCCCTTAAGACCAACCTCGAGAAGATGTCGAACGACACCGTCAAGATCCATGTCTTGGCCGCGAACGCCGGCGCCATCAGCGATTCCGATATCCTGCTCGCCGAAGCAAGCCATGCCATCATCTTCGGATTCAACGTCCGCCCGGATGCCCGCGTCCGCACGATGGCCGAGGAGAAAGGCGTCGATATCCACCTCCACAAGATCATCTACGAGCTCCTCGATGAGATGGAAGCCGCCCTCAAGGGCATGGCGACCGTCGAGAAGGTCGAGAAGGTCACCGGACAAGCCGAGATCAGGACCACCTTCAAGATCTCGAAAGTCGGCACGATCGGCGGTTCCTACGTCACTAGCGGCACCCTCCACCATGGTGAGAAGGTCCGCCTGATCCGCAATGGCGTCGTGATCTACGAAGGGGCGCTTGGCAGCCTCAAGAGGTACAAAGACGACGTCAAGGAAGTCGCCAAGGGCTACGAATGCGGCCTCACGATCGATGGCTATAACGACATCAAGGAAGGCGACATCGTCGAAGGCTACGAGATGGTCGCCAAGGAGGCCTAAGCATGGCTGACCGCGGCGCCCGCGTCCATAGCCTCATCGAGAAGAACATCCGCGACATCCTGCAATTCGAGATCAAAGACAAGAAGGTCGGGATGGTCTCGGCGAACGACTTCGTCTTCGCCAAAGACAACTCCGAGGTGAAGGTCTACGTTTCCTTCATCGGGGTCAAATACTCGCATCAGGCATTCGCCGAGCTCAAGAAGAGCGAGGGCTTCATCAGAAGCTCCTTGGCGAAGAAGATGGACCTCTACAAAGTCCCGAAGATCGTCCTCGTCTACGACGAATCGATCGAGAGGGCGGAAAGCCTCGACCGCGCGCTAGCCCGCGAGGCCGAACAGCTCGACTCCTTCCCGGAGAACGACTTCGAAAACGATGACTGATTCGATCGGCCAGGAGCGATCCTAGCCGATCTTTTTGTTCTAAAATCTGCATATTCCGTTCATGGACATCGAAAAGTCCCACAGCATCCTCGTTATTTCTTCGCGTTAAAAATCTTATTGCGCGCATGCGCACATAATCCTTAATTCATGTATAATCCTTCTAGCCAATGCAAGACGGAATCCTATTGATCGATAAGCCGGCCGGGCTCACGAGCCGCCAAGTGGACAACAAGGTCCAGAAGCTTTTCCATACCAGGAAAGTGGGGCACCTTGGGACGCTTGACCCCTTCGCGACCGGACTGCTTGTGGTTGCGGTCAACAAAGGCGCCAAATGCCTTCCCTATCTTTCCGACGCCCCCAAGACCTATATCGCCAGCGCCATCCTAGGCGAGAAGACCTCGACGGGGGATAGCGATGGCGAACTGCTCGAGAAGCGGCCCCTCAAGGCATTGACCGATGACGAGATCAATAAGGCCCTGCAGTCGATGCTAGGGAAATCGGAGCAGATCCCTCCGATGACAAGCGCCATAAAAGTCGGTGGCAAAGCCCTCTATAAACTCGCCCACGAAGGCAAGGAGATCGAGCGGAAGCCGCGCCCCATCGAGGTTTATTCGATCAAGCTGCTATTTAGGCTCGGCAAGCAGCTCGACTTCGTCGTGAGCGTCTCCAGCGGCACCTATATCCGCGTGCTTGCCGAGGACATCGCGGAAAAACTAGGCACCGTCGCCCATCTAGAAAAGCTAAGGCGAATCGAAGTAGGGGGGATCGACATCTCGAAGACCAAGCCCCTCGATGAGATCGCCGAGGAAGATCTTTTGAATCCGCTTCCCTATCTCGACCTCCCGAAAATCGAGGTAAGCGGCAAGGCGAAAGAACTCGCCTACAATGGGGTCAAGATGAGATTCGACGTCCCCGAAGACCGCATCTGCCTTCATTGCGAAGAGCAGGCCATCGCGGTCTACAAGAAGGAAGAGGACGGCTATTACCATTCCGAAAGAGGGCTATTCTAATGGAGATCATCGAGTTCGATATCCATAATCTGCCAGCGAAAAAGCAAGGCCTAGCCTTGGCTTTAGGCACCTTCGATGGCTTCCACCAAGGCCACCAGAGGCTGCTTATAGAGACCAAACTCAACTCCAAAAGCCATTCGGGGGCGCTCCTTTTCACCAAGTCCCCGCGCGAAGTGGTGTTCGGCGAAGAGCCGACCTGCATCATGGGATTAAGCGATAAGATCCGCTTCCTCAACAAGATGGGGATCGATTACGCCTACGTCGTGAAGGCCGATGAGGAATTCTATGGCCTCTCCAAAGAGGAATTCATCGAGGGTGTATTGAAGCCGTTAGGCGCAGAGCTCCTCGTCGTCGGCGCGGACTACCGATATGGCAAAAAAGGGGCGGGGGATCCCGATTTCCTCTCCTCGAGGATCGATACGATCGTCGTGCCCCTGTTAATGGAAGAAGGGGAGAAGATCTCCTCGACTTTGATCCGCGACCTCATCAAAAACGGCGAGGTCGCCAAGGCCGGACGCCTATTAGGCCACCCCTATGAGATGCATGGCAAGGTGAAGCACGGATTCCAAAACGGGCGCAAGATCGGCTATCCGACCGCGAACATCGATCTCGATTATCCCTATCTCCTCCCGAAATCCGGCGTCTATTTCGCCCTTGCCTATGTCCATGGCATGCCGCACCGCGCGATCGTGAACGTCGGAATGAACCCGACCGTCGGAAAAATCACGGAGCCGCGCGTCGAGGCCCATATCCTCGATTTCGATAACGACATCTACGGCAAGACCGTCTACCTCGAGTTCATCGACTTCCATCGCGACGAAAGCAAATTCGCCTCGCTTGAAGAGCTCGCCGAAATCCTCAAAGGCGACGAGGCCTGGGCCCGCTCGATCAAAGAGCAAAACATTTAGTTTTCTAAGGAAGCAATGCTGTCCTAAAATAGATTCGTAAGGAGAAACCCAACCATGAGCAAGCCAATCGTATATTTCACTAAGGAAATCACCCCCGAAGCGCTCGTCAAGATCTACGACAAGCTCGGCGTCAAGCTTAACGGCAACGTCGGCGTCAAGATCTCGACCGGCGAGCAGGGCGGCAACAATTACCTCCACCCCGAGCTTATCGAGAAGCTCGTGAACCACATCGGCGGAACGATCGTCGAGTGCTGCACCGCCTATGGCGGATCGCGCCAAGACCCCAAAAAGCACTGGAAGACCATCGAGAACCACGGCTTCACCAAGTGCTTCAAGGTCGACATCTTGGACGAATTCGGCGAATTCGCGATCCCGGTGAGCCAAGGCTATCACCTCGACAAGGACATCGTCGGCGCGCACATGAAGGATTACGATTCCTTCCTCGTGCTCTCCCATTTCAAGGGCCACATGATGGGCGGATTCGGCGGCGCGCTCAAGAACATCGCGATCGGCTTCGGCTCGACTGCCGGAAAAGCCTACATCCATTCCGCCGGCACGACCACCGACTCCAAGAAGTGCTGGAACGAATGCGCCCCGAAGCAGGATGACTTCCTCGAATCGATGGCCGACGCCTGCCAGGCGATCCTCAATTACGTCGGCAGGAGGAACCTCGCCTATGTGAGCGTCGCCAATCGGCTCTCGGTCGACTGCGACTGCGATTCCCATCCGGCCGAACCGGAGATGGCCGACATCGGCATCTTCGCCTCCCTCGACCCGGTCGCCCTCGACCAGGCCTGCGTCGACGCGGTCTACGCCTCCAAAGATCCCGGCAAGAAGGCCCTGATCGAAAGGATGGAGTCGCGGCACGGCATCCACACCGTCGAAGCGGCGGAAAAGCTCGGCGTCGGAGTCCGTGAGTATCAGCTGCTCGAACTTTGAAAAAACGGGAAGGCGATTTCGATAGACACTTTCTAGTGCCTTATACGAAATCGCCTTTTTCTTCGCCTTTCCTGTGGATTGATAGGCAATACAGTTCTATAATAATGTATAGCCACTCGGGGGAGTGCTGTGTGCTTCACGAAACATAGCGTTCCGTCCGTTTTTTGTTTTCCTAAGAGAAATAGGATAAGTCTTGTCAACGGTGTTTTCTCTTTTCGCGCTTTCTCTTTTTTAGGCGCAACGAAAACAAGGTGTTCGAAAACCCTTTAAAAAATCCAGACGTTTGGTAAACTATCTCTCGAATAAGGTCCCGCTGCGAAGCATTCCCCAGATGCACACTAGGAGCTTCCTGCAGGCCGCAGTCGCAGCCGCCTTGTGACAGAGGCCGCTGCCTTTCTTTTTGGAGTAGAATTCGGTTATCGCGTTGGACGCTTTGTGCATCGCCATGTTCTCCACGGCCAGGTATAGGTATTTCCTTAGGAACGCGTTCCCCTTTCGGGTGATGGAATAATGCAAGCCGTCGTTCCTCCCCGACTGGAGGATCGTCGGGTCCAGGCCCGCGTACGCGACCAAGCCGTTCCGGCACGGGAACCTCGAAGGCTCCCCTATCTCCGCGCAAAGCAACGCTGCCAGGACGTCCCCCGTCCCGTCGATGGACAGGATCTGGGCGAAATGGGGGAGCTCCTTGGCCAAGGCGATCAGCTTTTCGGTCGCCTCGTCCAACGCCTCCATGGCCCGTTTGACGTCCGACACGGCAGACTTTTTTAATGATACGGCGACCACCGAGATCTACACCTTTTGGA
>JAILKX010000090.1 GCA_024693415.1 Bacilli bacterium | reverse complement strand
AAACCATGAAATACACCAAAGCCCAAGAAGACTTCGTTGAAGCTATGCTTATGCTTGAGCAGGAAGGCCGCCCTTTGGAGACCACCCTCATCGCCGAGAAGCTTCATATTTCCAAGCCTGCGGTCCATCAAATGGGGCATGAACTGATCGACCGCGGACTCATCACGAGGAAAGACTACGGTCCCCTCAAATTGACCGCTAAAGGCCGCGAGGTCGCCGAGAAGGTCCTCCATCGCCACCGCACGCTTCATCGCGTATTGGTCTTGCTTGGGGTTCCCGACGACATCGCCGAAGAGGATTGCTGCCTCATCGAACACGTCCTCTCCGAGACCACCTTCGAAGCGATTGAGAAGTGGGTCAACGAGAAAGCGCCCGAATAAATTCATTATTTATATCGCGTACACGCGCGCAAAAAGCCGAATCAAAGAAAAATCTTCATCAGAAACTCCCGCGATTCGGCTTTTTCATATTCCTCGCATGGCATCTATGAAAGCCGATGAAAACGATGAAAAATTTTTCAAAGAAAGCGATTTCATATGCTGAAATTGTAAGCGTTTTCCGAAGAAAATCATCTTGAAAACAATTTACAAAGGACTATTGTGTTGCTCGCCTCAAGAAAAGAAGAGGCTGATAAGAATTGGAGGTATACGATTATGACCAACGACAAATTCTTAGAGAATAGGGCTCTCGCTCTGGAAAGCGAGTCCGAAAAGAAAACCGTCTCCACCGAGAACGGAACCTACATCATGTTTGGTTCTTTCGACGGAAAGACCAACGCATGCCATTCCGGTGCGATCATCGGTTCCTGGTCGAACTATTGGGGAAATACGTTCGAAGCCTAATCCGACTCGACACTATTCAGAACATACCTTATTAACATAGAATACATATTTATCTTATCAATGAGCCTATGCTCGGGGCGGTCCTTCGGGACCGCTTTTTGGTAGCCTGGCGGTGGCCACCCATTCGGGGTGATGGGGTTGCTGGTTTTGTTTATTTCTTTCCCCTCATGGCGGCGCCCGGGGCAAGAAAAAGCCCCGCATGGGCGGGGCGATTGGGTTTATGCCTTAGCGGGCGTTTTCCGATTTGAGCTTCGGAGGCTTGACGGTGAGGATTGCGAGGACGACCGCACCGATGACGAGGAGGCTGCCGATGATGATGGAGACGACGGTGAACTCCATGGCGTTGGCGTTCTTGGCGGCGGTTCCACCGACGGAGGTGATGAAGCTGAGCTTCTTGTCCTGCCAGAGGTAGGAGAAGACGCCTGCGACGATCATGGCGATGCCATCGACTCCGACTGCTCCGGCGAATAGGAACGCGTTGGTCTTCTTGGGGGTGCCTTCCTTCTGGGCTTTCTTGTAGCCAAGCGTTGCAAGGAATGCTAAGCAAGCAGAGACGAGCGGCAGGAGGGTGAACACCATGTACTTGAGGTTCACGATGTCGCTGTTGGAGTAGGCGCCGGCGGCGAGGTTCCTAAGCCAGGGGCCAAGGAAGGAGAGGGCTAAGCCGAGGTTCGCGGCGGCGAAGGATCCGGTGATGAGGGCCATGGTCTTGGTGCCGTCTTCCTCTTCGCCGAGGATTTTGACGAGCGGGACGTTGGTGGCGATCATGAGGACAATGGTCGCGAGGAGGTAGACGACGATGACGAATCCGATGCCGTCATAGCCGAAGTTGGTGGTGGTGAGCCTGTAGAGCCAGATCGCGTTGAGGAAGAAGACCCCGGCGAGCATGTAGCCAAGCCCGATGTAGGAGAGGAACGACTTCTGGACGAGTTCGTCATCATTGGACTTGAGGAGCGACTTGACGGAATACATCAAGCCGAAGCAGGAGATGATCGTTCCGGCAAAGCCGACGGCTCCGAACATTTCGCAGAGCGCGATCGAGCCGGTGGCGACATCGCCAAGGGGGCTGCCCGCGGTGATCCAGAGGAACGGATTCATCAGGATGCCGTAGTAGACGGCGAGGAATCCGAAGCCCAGGAAGAACAGGGCAAAGATGATCGTGTTGATCAATCTCGGGGTGGAAGAATACTTCATAGACAAGCCTCACATAAGCAACGGGCATGGCAAAGCCATCCGTGCGACTAAATAATTAAAGTCTATCTTCGATAGATAGTCAACGAACAAATTAGCCCTGCTTGAGGCAAATAAGGGCTAGCCCGATGCCTTTTTTCGCAGACCTCGACAGTTCGTAAGGGAAAGGGCCATCCCCCAAGGTGGCGAAAAAGCCCTTGGAGGGAGTCGGCATTCCTGCGAAATCCTTGCCGCAGGCGGGAAGGCGCCTGAGGATGAATCCCGAGACCGCGGCCTCATCTTCAAGGAAGAATGGGTAGCGTTTCCTTAGCTGCGCGACCGCGTATCGTAGCGCGTCCCCGATGGGCCCGGGGATCAGGGCGTTCAGGTTCGAGAGGTAGAAGCCCCTTGCGGAAGTGGGCTTGATCGCGCGGTAGCGGTAGGGCTCCTTGTTGGCCATGAAGTCGCCTAGGGATTCGCTTGGGCAGGAGTAGGGCATGGATGAACGGAACGAGGAACGGGCGATGTCTACAAGGGGGTTCCCGAGGTCTCCGGAGCTTGATTTCGGCGAAACCATGAGGGACATGTATGCGTTTTCGTTGATCCGGCGGTCGACGATGCCGGGCATGATGGAGACGCTGTTCTCCTTCGTGCCATAGGGGAAGATGGAGCAGGAATTGAGGGGCGAGACGAAATCCACGCGGAATCCGTTCTTGGTGTCGAAGCTCTCCTGCTCGACGAAGGCGGGGAACCTCTTGGGGTCGTTTTTGTAATAGGCGGCGTCGACTTTGCGCTGCCTGTTCTCGATCACGATGCCGACGCCCCATTTCGAGGGGATCTGGCGCTTGATCTGGGTTTCGATGAAGGCGGGGTAGTCGTCTGAGCCGCAGAATATGACGCGGCTTGCCTTATATTGGCCGACGACGTCGCCGTCTTTGAATTCGATCCCCTTCACTTTGCCAAGGAACGTCCGGATCTTCGTGACCTCCCAGCCGTAATGGATGGCGGCGCCGCGGGTAGTGATTTCCTCTGCGAGTGAGGTGAGGTATTGCTTCATCTTGCTCGAGGGCATGTAGAAAGTCTCGTCGGTGAGGATGGCGTTATCCCCAAGGCGTTTGCTCATGTCGTCCTGCAGATATTTCGATATCGGGGTGTTGTCGAACCTGACGTAGCCGCCCGTGTAGATAGCGTGCCCGCCGAAGCCAAGGCGCGTGTTGCTTTTGGGGTTGAAGATGCCGTTTCGCTCAAAGACGCCGCGCGAGGTTTCGCGGTCTTCGTACTTCGGACCCTGCTCGATGATGACGGGTTTAGCGCCGCCGTCTAAAAGTACTTTTGCGCACAATAACCCCGTCAAACCCGCGCCAATGACCACGATTTCGCCGTCATCCTTGGCTTTGGGAATGGATAGTTTCGCGTCCTCATGGAAGAAGACGATCGAGGTGTCGCGGACGAATTCGTTGGTGTCGACGATGACGTTCAGCCTGACCCTGCAGCCGCCTGCCGCGAGTTCGCTGATCCGTTTGTCGACGTGGTAGCGGAACGATTTCTGGGGTATCTTCAAAGCGGCCGCGACTTTCGCGCGGACCGCCATTGCGTCGTCTGGATTTTCTACCAGGAGGTTCGTGAGGTAATACTTCATAGGCTCTCGGCGACCTCCGAGGCGCTCCAAAGGCACCATGCGAGGTTATTTCCGCCGCACAAACCATCGACGTCGACCACTTCGCCGACAAAATAGACGCCTGCTTCGTTCTTGGAGGCCAGATTCCCATCGATTTCGGTTAAGGAGACCCCTCCAAC
>JAILKX010000010.1 GCA_024693415.1 Bacilli bacterium | reverse complement strand
ACCAGGCCGCTTACGACGCCCTTGCCGGCAAGACCCTCGCCGAGATCAAGGCCGACGCCACCCTGAAGGGCTATTGGGATTCTCTGATCGGCTGGTGGCAGACCGAACCGGGCGAGGAACTCGACTTCTTCGTCACCTCCTACACCTATCCTGAAGTTGACTTCGACACCGTCGGACTCTTCGTCGGCGACAACGAGTACGAGCTCGTCCTCGTCCTCGACGCCCCGCTCGCCATCTTCAAAGATGACGGCTCGCTCAGCTACAAGGCCGCCTACGATTTTGGCGGTCTGCCGCTCGTCAAGAAGGACCTCTATGAGGCCAACAAGCACGAGCCCGCTTCCGATGGCGCCCTCTGGACCACGACCTACAACACCAGCCTCGAATCCTCTGCCTCTTGGGGGCCTTATATGGTTCGATCGTTTGATGGCGATTTGGAATGCGCGCTCATGCGCAACGACAATTGGTACGGCTATGGCATGGATAAATACAAAGACCAGTATCAGGCCGATAAGGTCATCTACAGCATCGTCGACTCCTACGAGACCGCTTGGCAGTCCTTCCTCGCCGGCGACATCACCAGCATCGGCCTAGACGTCTCCGTCGCCGCCGACTACAAGAACTCGCAGCGCGCCGTCTTCACCGGCGATGACTACGTCGGCTCCCTCCAGCTCCAGTCCTCCGCGGAAGCCCTCAAGGGCCGCGAGACCGAGGGCATCGACAAAGAGATGATGACCTACGTCGACTTCCGCAAGGCCATCTCCCTCGCCATCAACCGCGCCGACTACACCCAGAAGTGCACCACCGCCTCGCAGCCTTGCTTCGGTCTCTTCAACGAGATGCACTACTATGACGTCGAGAACGCCGGCGTCTACCGCCACGAAGACGTTGCCAAAACGGTCATCTGCGAAACCTATGGCATTGATCCTAGTGACTACGCTTCCCTCGACAAAGCGTATGCCGCCGTCACCGGCTATGACCTGACCCTCGCCAGGTCCCTCGTCGACAAAGCCTACGACGAAGCGATCGCCGCGGGCACCATTTCCGAAACCGATAACGTCGTCTTCACATTCGGCGCATCGGTCGACAACGAATCGACCCGCCGCACCTTCAACTACCTGAAGGAAGCGTTCGAGACGCTCGCCGTCGGCACCAAGCTCGAAGGCCGTTTGACCCTCGAATTGGACGCCTCCTTCGGCGACAGATGGGCCAAATCGTTCCGTGCCGGCGCATACGAGATCTGCACCGGCGGCTGGAGCGGCGCTGCCTGGGATTCGGGCTACCTGCTCATGTTCTACCTCGATCCTTCCTACATGTATTCCGCGGCTTGGGATACCTCTGCGGTCTATCTCGACTACAACCCGTTCCAGGACGGCAATGCTGAAAATGTCATCACCGCCAGCCTGATCGAGTGGTGGGGACTCCTCAATGGCGACGCCGAGGCCATCGCCAAGTACGGCTATGACTTCTCCGAAGGCGAAGTCGACAACGTGATCCGCCTCGGCATCATCGCCCAGCTTGAGGGCGAGATCCTCGAAGCCGGTTATGCGATCCCGCTTTACAGCCATTGCAGCGCTTCGTTGCTCTCCTATCAGGTCGACTACATCAGCACCACCTACAACGCCTTCGTGGGATTCGGTGGACTCCGCAACCTGAGGTTCAACTACACCGATGCTGAGTGGGAGACCGTAAAGGGTTCCCACGATTACACGGTTTGATCTAAATTTGACTAAAGCGGCTCGATGATCGGGCCGCTTTTTCGTCTAATTCGCATATACGTCCCCCGCGGATTGACCATGATGGTTTTTTAATTCGGGCAGGGTTGGTTTTGCCTTTGCCGCAATGTTTAAGCAAAGTGCCAAGGTCTGACACCTCACCATTTTTATAATGGTGCAAACCGATCGAAGGAGCGGTGCAAACATGAAGAGAAGCAAATTGTTTTTAGCGCTTGCCGCGGCGTCCCTGTGCCTTGGGGCCTGTGACAGCAATGTGGCCATATCCATCCCCGACGACGTGAATACGAGCGTCCTGTCCGGGATGAGCATGAAGGATGTCTATCAGCTGTACCTCGATAACGGAGGAACGTTGACCTATGAGGAGTGGCTCTCCTCCATCAAGGGCGAGAAGGGCGATACCGGCGTTTCGATCGTCTCGGTGAGCAAGACTTCGACCGAGGGGCTTGTCGACACTTACACGATCGAATTCTCGGATGGGTCTACCTCAACGTTTACGATCACTAACGGCGCCCAAGGCGAAAAAGGCGAGGATGGAACTACCCCGCATATCGGCGAA
>JAILKX010000066.1 GCA_024693415.1 Bacilli bacterium | reverse complement strand
CAGACCGGAATAAACTTGTCCGGTATGAAATTGCTCAGAACGATATAAGTACACTTATTTAAGGTTGAATAAGTTTGAAATCCGATTAAAATTACCGCCGTTGCGGAATTTTTTGAATAAATCAAACAACACACATTCAGGAGATAGTGAAACATGGCAAACAAGTTCACTTTTGATGCCGTCACGCAGCATCTGCAAAACACTGGCTATGTATTCCAAGGGAGCGCCATCTACGGCGGACTCTCCAACACTTGGGACTACGGGCCGCTAGGCGCTGAAATGAAGCGCAACATTCGTTCGATGTGGTGGAAGAAATTCGTCACCGAGTCGCCGACCAACGTCGGACTCGATGCCGCGATTCTCATGAACCCGAAGGTCTGGGAAGCCACCGGACACGTTTCGACCTTCAACGACCCGATGGTCGACTGCAAGGCCTGCAAAGCCCGCCACAGGGCCGACGACCTCATCAAGAGCGAATATCCCGACGCGGACGTCGAAGCGATGTCCTTCGCCGACATGGACAAATTCATCGCCGACCACGATATGGTCTGCCCGAACTGCGGCAAGAAGGATTTCACCCCGATCCGCAAGTTCAACATGATGTTCAAGACCCACATCGGGGTCACCGAGGACGCTTCTTCGGTCGTTTACCTCCGCCCGGAGACCGCTCAGGGCGTGTTCGTCAACTTCAAGAACGTCCAGCGTACCATGCGCAAGAAGCTGCCGTTTGGCATCTGCAACGCCGGCAAGAGCTTCAGAAATGAGATCACGCCGGGGAATTTCACCTTCCGCACCCGCGAATTCGAACAGCTCGAGATGGAGTTCTTCTGCAAGCCCGACACCGACCTTGAATGGTTCGCCTATTGGAAGAAGTACTGCCTCGATTTCGTCGACTCCCTCGGCATTAAGCCGGAGAACCTCCGCTTCCGCGACCACGAAGCGGCCGAGCTCGCCTTCTATTCCAAGGCGACGACCGACGTCGAATACGATTTCCCCGACCTCGGCTGGGGCGAAATCCTCGGCGTGGCCGACAGAACCAACTACGACCTCGGCAGGCACCAGGATTATTCCAAGCAGGATCTCACCTATTTCGATCCCGACACCAACGAAAGGTACGTCCCGTACTGCATCGAGCCCTCCATGGGCCTCGACAGGCTCTTCCTGATGGTTGCGGTGGACGCCTATGACGAAGAGGAGCTCCCGGGCGGCGACAAGCGCACGGTTATGCACCTTCTTCCCGCGCTCGCTCCTTATAAAGCAGCGGTGCTCCCGCTCTCGAAGAAGCTCGGCGATCAGGCGATGGAGATCGTGAACCTCCTCAACAAGCATCTCTCGGTCGTCTACGACGAGACCGGCAGCATCGGCAAGCGCTATAGGAGGCAGGACGAAATCGGAACCCCGTTCTGCGTCACCATCGACTTCGAAACCGCCAACGATGGCGCCGTAACCATCCGCGAACGCGACTCGATGGAGCAGATCCGCCTCCCGATCAGCGAGCTCGTCGCTTATCTGAGCGAAAAGGTCTTCTATTAATAAACCAGTATAAACCTAGTCGAAAATTAGTAGAAGTTATATCAAAGATATAAGAAAGGAGAAAGGTATGTATAGTCAAGATTTGATTGATGCAGTGCTTAAGGCCGCCGATATCGTCGCGGTCATCTCTTCTTATATCAACGTCGAGAAGAAAGGCCGCAGCTACGTGGCGCTCTGTCCCTTCCACGACGACAAGCACCCGTCGCTCAGCATCTCCAAGGAGAAGCAGATCTTCAAATGCTTCGTCTGCGGGACCGCGGGCAACGCGATCACCTTCGTGCAGCGCTACGAGAAGATCTCCTATCCCGAGGCGGTCAGGAAAGTGGCGGAGATCGCTAACTTCCATGACCCCCGTCTAAAAGACGACGCCCCGAAGTTCGAGGTCGACGAATCGATCAAGCGCCTATACGACTGCATCGATGACCTCCAGAAGTACTATGCCTACGCCTTGCAGACCGAAGAGGCCGAAAAAGCGCGGCAGTATCTAGCAAAAAGGAACCTCGGGCCCGACCAGATATCCAAATATCAAATCGGATACGCGCCCGCAAACGGCGCCAACACGGTCAAATTCCTCCAGGCCAAAGGGCATTCGCTCAAGGCGATCGAGGACATCGGCATCGCCTTGGCCAGAAGTTCCGGCACAAGCGACCACAACGCCGGGAGGTTGATCTTCCCGCTCCTCAGCCCCTTTGGGCAAGTGGTGGGGTTCTCGGCGCGGCAGCTTGAGAAAGACGGCACCGCGAAGTACATCAACTCCCCGGAGACGCCGATCTTCCACAAAGGCGAGATCCTCTATAACTACCACAATGCGGCCGCAACCGCGCGCCGCGACGGCTACATCTACCTATTGGAAGGGTTCATGGACGTCATGGCCCTCGATAAGGCGGGGATCGGCTCAGCGGTGGCCATCATGGGCACTAGCCTCACCCCGGAGCAGGTGAAACTGCTCAAAAAACTGCGGTGCGAGGTGCGTTTCTGCCTTGACGGCGACGCGCCTGGCCAAACCGCGATGATGAATAACGGAAAGCTTCTCCGCAAGGAAGGCATCCCGTTCCGCATCGTCGACTACGAAGGGGACCTACGCGACCCCGATGACATCCTTCAGGAGGAAGGGGCGGAAGCGCTCAAGAAGCGGATGAACACCCTCATCGACAACTTCGACTTCCAGCTGAACTTCTACCTGAACACCAAAAAGCTCGATAAGGCCGAGGATAAACGCAAGGTTCTGAACGTGTTCTTGCCAAGGCTCAAGGCCATGCCGGTCGGAATCGAGCAGGAGAACTACATCATCAAGCTGTCCAGGGCGACGGGATACGAGCCGGAGGCTATTCGCCAATACCTCCGCTCGGCGCCAGACGCCGAAGTCGAAGGGCTCGACGAGGTGATCCTCGCCGAGGACAGGATCCGGGAAGGCTTCACCAAGCACCCGGAGAAAGCCTACATGAAGAAGCTCAAAGCCGCAGAGGGGGCGATGCTAAAGCAAATGCTGCAAAACCCCGAGGCGGTCGACTATTTTGAGAAAAACGTCCGCAGCTTCTACAACGACGTCTACGAGGAGCTCGCCAATTACATCCTCGAATACCGCGATGCGCATCGCGGCGACGCGATAAGCCCATCCGCGATCATCTCCCAAATCGAGCAAAGCGATACGGAGATGGCGGGAGAACTCACCAATGAGATCGCCAATCTCTCGATGACTCCCACCCGGAAGGAGCCTTACAGCGAATCCCTGATGGACAATTACGCCAAAATCATCCAGCAGGAAAAAGCATCCGTCCGCGACCACATGGCCGCGGAGAAAGCCGCAAGAGCAGGCGGCAAAGACGCGGGAGAAGCCATCAAGAACCTCGCCGAGAGGCGGAAGCTTGAATGGGAGAAGCGCGCCAAGAAGAAATAAGCATCCGCTTAGGAAAGGACAAAGACCATGAGCGAAAGCAAAAAGAAAAGCAAGAAAGCGGCGAAGGCAGCGGTGGAAGAAGAAGAGGAATTCCTCGACGACGCCCCCGTCACCATCCCCGACGACGAAGATGAGATCGACACCATCGACTCGATCAAGAAACGCTTCCTGAAGCTCGGCAAGAGCCAGGGCTACATCAACACCGGCGACGTCATGGACGCCACCTCGCACCTCGATCTCTCTGATAAGGATTTCGAAGACCTGATCGAGTATTTCCGTTCCAACAAGATCGAGATCGAAGACGATTCGACCTCCGATTCCCTCGACGACATCGGCGACGAGCCGATGCCGGAGATGAGCGATGAGGACGTCGAGCGCGAGATGGAGGAAGAGGAAGTCGAGGAATCCGACGAGGACAGCCTTTCCGAAGAGGATAAGGAAGTCGCCGCCATCACCGACTTCTCGAAGATCGGCATCGGCGAGGTCAAGGTCAACGACTCCGTCAAGATGTACCTGAAGGAGATCGGCAAGGTCAACTTGCTCTCCGCCCAGGAAGAGACCGAACTCGCCAAGCGCATCGTCAAGGCCAATGAGCCGAACGCCACCGAATGGGAAAAGCTTGACGGCAAGGCCGCGAAGGATCAGCTCATCAACGCGAACCTCCGCCTCGTCATCTCGATCGCCAAGCACTACGTCGGCCGCGGCATGCACTTCCTCGATCTGATTCAGGAAGGCAACATGGGCCTTATCAAAGCGGTCGAAAAGTTCGACTACACCAAAGGATTCAAGTTCTCGACCTACGCCACTTGGTGGATCCGCCAGGCCATCACCCGCGCGATCGCCGACCAGGCGCGCACCATCCGCATCCCGGTCCACATGGTCGAGACCATCAACAAGATGACCCGCGTCCAGCGCCAGCTCGTCCAGGAGCTCGGCCGCGAACCGACCGCCGAGGAGATCTCGGACAAGATGGACGGCTCGCTTTCGCCGGACCGCATCCGCGAGATCCAGCGCATCGCGCTCGAGCCGGTCTCCCTCGAGACCCCGATCGGCGAGGAGGACGATTCCCACCTCGGCGACTTCATCGAGGACAAAGAGGCCCAATCGCCGGAAGAATACACCACCAAGTCCCTCCTGAAGGATGAGCTCTACAAAGTCATGGAGGAGCTCACCGACCGCGAAGAGCGCGTATTGCGCCTCCGCTACGGCCTCGACGACAACCGCCCGAGGACCCTTGAGGAAGTGGGGCGCGAATTCGGCGTCACCCGCGAGCGCATCCGTCAGATCGAAGCCAAAGCGATCCGCAAACTGCGCCATCCTTCCCGCGCGAAGCGCCTTGGCGACTATCGCGATTCCTTCTCCAACGGGGACGGACATTACAATAGGTAATCTGAACAAATGAACAACGAAAAGGCGAATTTCATCGGAGCCACCGAGGTTTTTTCCGACGAAGACGCCTTTTCCTATATCGCCTCGCTCGCCGCGTCTCTCCCGATGGAGGACTTCTCCATGGTGAGGGAGAACGGCGAGCGCGCCTATCTGCAGGCGAAGGAGGACTATCGCCCGAGCGAGGGCGATTACGAGCTCTTCGTCAAAAACGCGATCCTAGACGGCGTCCTGCGCCTTGCGGATGCGCGCAGCAAAGAGAAACAGGCTAGGCGCGACGATTCCTCGCTCAGCCAATACTATTCCGAAGTCGGCAAATACCGGATGCTCACCCCGCAGGAGGAGAAACTCCTCGGCGCGCAGGTGAAGCAATCTTTGAAGCCGGACGCTAGCGAAGACGAGAAGAAGGACGGCGAGATCGCAAAGGCGGCGCTCGTGAACGCGAACCTCCGCCTCGTCGTCTCGATCGCCCGCGACTACAGCCGCGACCCGATCCAGCTCCTCGACCTGATCCAGGAGGGCAACACCGGCCTCATCAAGGCGGCGGAG
>JAILKX010000231.1 GCA_024693415.1 Bacilli bacterium | reverse complement strand
TACTCCTTGATCTTCAATTCCCATCATCTTGCGATCGCCGAGCACAACAAATTCCAAAAATACGGGCGGAACACCCCTTCGATCAATACCGTCGAGGTATTCCCCTCCCGCGTCTTGGTGAAGCACACCGACATCGGCGCGCGCCTTTCCAAGGAAAAAGCGGACCTGCAGGAGCTAATCGCCGCCTATGACGACGGGCTCATCAAGCAGGTGCGCCGCAAAAAGTAATCGAATTTCGATACACGTATCGCTTAAATATGCAAAGCGGGCTGTCGTGAGGCAGCCCGTTTATTGTATGTGGGTTTTGTTTTAGTCTTCGCCTTTCAGGTTTTCGTAGAAGGACGGATCGTGGGAATAAGTGACGTCGCCGAGCCCTTTGAACGCCTTGCGGATTTGAATCCTTTGCTGGCGGGACTGGGTGCTCTTGTATTCCTCCCACATTTCCTTGGTGTAGGCGTCGAAGCCATCAATGATCGAGCGGTCGCCCGTCGCCTCGGCATATTTTTCGAAATAGGAGCGAGCTATTTCTGTGTGCCAGACGATTTTGCCCATCTTGCCTAAGTGAAGATCGCCCGCGACTTTATACGCGAAGGGCAAACGCTTGCCGAGGGCATCCAATTTGGCGAAGGAGGCCTCTTGGATTTCGTCGAGTTCGTCTTTTGTCCCGTTGAAGAAGTTGTAATGCATTTTGCTGCCATAGAAATCCAAAAGGATGAGGCAAAGCTCTGCAAACGCCTCGCCGCTTTCGGCTTTCTGCTTAAGAAGGGCTACCTCCTCTTCCGATATCTCCATGTTATAGGGAACGAAAATCGCCTCAAAGAGTTCTTCTATGGTTCTCGCGCTCGCCATACATATACCCCCGTTTTGGTTGTTAAGACGATTATAGCATAAAAAAATGGCACTATAGCATTGCGTGCGATATGTCGCTTCAAGAACGACTGTCAGATAAGCGATTTTTTGATGACGACGCCGGTAAGGCCGTCTTCGTTGACGACGAGATCAACGTTCTTGGCCGACAGCGCGCCGGCGGCAAGGGCGGCGGAAAGGAATCCGATTTCCGGAGACGAGCAGCAATCCGCGATCGTCTGGCAGATCTCGATATTCGTCATGGTGATGACGACGGCATTGCCGTCTTTTTCCATATTTAAGTGGACCCCTGCTTCATTTATCGAGGTTTGGATCTCCCCGATCATCGTAGACGATAAGATGGCGGAAACGGGTTTGGAGTTCGAACTGATGAGGCCAGCCTTAAGCGATTCGATCCTCAAGGTTATGACTTCCTCGTCATAGGACAAAGTGCCATCCGCCTTGACGCAGGATTTGAAGATAAGGGCGGATAGGGGCGCCTCAGCGTGGACGGCATTGCTCTCGGAAACAGTGAAATAGATCGAGGTCAGGTTCACCATCGGGATCTCGATGGTCGGGACGATCGTGGCCATCAGCTTATTGAGACCTTCCTCGTCGAAAAGATACTCAAAATCATCGAGGGGGCCGCAGCTTAAGGCCTCTTGTTCGGCTTTATCGCCGAGATAATCCTTGGTGGAGACCCCTTCCATCTCGGAATAATAAGAGGGCGTGTTGTCGGTGAAATCGGTTATGGCGATCGCTGCGGCGCCCACCGCTATCGCGGCGACGGAGACGATGGCGATCAAAATTTTGAATATGAGGGGGATTCTTCTTCTCTTCATGCCAACAAGTATAAGCCTTTCCCGTTAGAAAAGAGCCTATTTATTATGCATGTTTAATTTATGTTGCGGATTCTTTGAACGGCAATGTGCGCGTCGCGCAAAACCGATCCTTATTTATCGCGCAAGGCGATGACGGGATCCTTTTTGGCGGCGAACATGCTCGGGAAGATACCGGCGACGAAGGTCAATAAGACGGAGATAAGGAGCAACAGCAACGCGAAATGGGGAGGCAGCACGACCGAGAAGCTTCCGCCGATGAAAAGCCCGACGACCAATCCGATGGGGATGTCCATCAAATATGTGGTGATCACGCCGATCAAGCCCGCCACGAAGCCAATCGAGACGGCCTCCATGGAGAAGATGCGAGCGATATCCTTCTTCCTTGCGCCGAGCGCGCGCATGATGCCGATTTCCTGCGTCCTCTCAACGACGGATACGTAGATGATGATCGCGATCATAACGGAGCTCACGACCAGCGATATCGCCGCGATCGCGCTCAAGACGATCGTCACGATGTCGACGACCTGGGATAAGGTTGAGGTGATCGACTCCGCCAAATCGGTGTAAACGATGACATGGGTCGCGTCTTTTCCCACGTTATAGGCATTGATATGCTCCTTGATCTTGCCTTTGTCGTCGAAGCTCTTCGGATATATGGATATCGATTTCGGGGTGTCGTCTCCCCCTAAAGCTGACATGTTGCCCTTATATGACGAGAAATTCCCGAAGGGCTGTCCGTCCAAGACGTTGGTCTCGGGGCTCGCTTCCTGCGCGGCGACGACCGCGGAGGACGCATCCGTCTCAAGAAGGTATTCCGTGAGGATGGAGGGATAGCCAAGGCCCGTGGAGAGGAAGGAGCTCGAAGCGGATTCTTTGACCCGCAGAATGCATTTCACCTCAGCGAAGGGCGAAGCGGATGAAGAGGATTCATACATCGCATCGTAATCGGTTCGCGGGGAATAGATTCCATTGCTTTCCTGATAGTAGTCATCGTTGGCGAGGACCCTGAACTTCCTACCCAATAGGTCCGCGGAGGAGTATTTCTCCTTCAGCGGTATCCCAAGCGCGGACAAAGTGCTTTCCTCAAGGTGGTTGGAAGAGTCGACCACGAAAGCCAAATCGGTCTTTTCGGCGGGGTATTCCCCGGCAAGGACATCATATTGGTCGAGGATGAAGTCCTTCGAGTCCGGAATCTCGAATAGCGCCAGCGAGCCGCCGAGGCCGATGCTCGTCATGAGGTCGCTTCCTCCAGCGGAAACAACGCCGTACGAAGAAGGGCCGCGATAAGCGAAATTCACCCCTACCCCATAGGAATAGCTGAGCGAATTATAGGTAGATGGGTCAAGCGTTTTCAGGTATTCGAGGAATTCGTCCGTAAACAGGTTTTCATGGACGACCTGGTCGGCGGAGGAGTCATGGGCGTAATATTCGTCCCCCTCGGGGAAGGTGCTGTCGGCGTTGGCTGCGGTGTATGCGGCCGCGATATCGGCGCCCGTCGTCGTGGTTTGGGACGCGATGGAGATCGGGAACCCCGCCAACGCGTCGCTTTCCATGGCGGCGACCTGGGCGTTGATTCCCGTGGACAGGGAAAGGACCAAGCCGATGCCGACGATCCCGATGCTGCCGGCGATCGAGGTCACGATCGTGCGGCCCTTCTTGGTGAGGAGGTTCTTGGCGGAGGACTTCAGAGCCGCCAGGAAGGACATGGAGGTGCTTTTCGGCTTCTCGATCGCCTCCGTTTCGATTTCCGTTGGGCTTTCGGGGGCGGAATCCTCGCCGATGACGCCGTCGAGCATCGAGACGACGCGGGTGGAGTATTCCTTGGCGATATCAAGGTTATGGGTGACCATCACCACTAAGCGCGTCAACGAGATTTCCTTCAGCAAATCCATGATCTGCTTGCTCGTCTTGGAATCGAGCGCGCCGGTCGGCTCGTCGCACAGGACGATGTCGGGTTCGTTGATCAAGGCGCGGGCGATCGCGACGCGCTGCATTTGGCCGCCGGAAAGCTGGCTTGGGCGTTTGTCGAATTTGTCCCCAAGGCCCACTTTTCGAAGCATATCCTGCGCCTTTTGCTTTTTCTCTTTGGGCGAAGAACCCGAAAGCGTGAGGGACATGACCACATTATCGAGGACGCTCAGGTGCTGAATGAGGCTATAGGATTGGAATACGAAGCCAATTCTGTGGTTGCGGTACGAATCCCAGTCGGCGTCGGCGTATTCTTTCGTGGATTGCCCATCGACGAGGATGTCCCCCGAATCGTAACGATCGAGCCCGCCTATGATGTTGAGCAGAGTCGATTTCCCGCACCCTGAAGGGCCGACAACCGAGACGAGCCCTTTTTCGCCAAAGCACAACGACACGCCGCGAAGCGCCTGAACGGCATCCTCGCCCGCGCCATACGATTTATGTATATCCCGCAATTCGATCATTTTGAAACGCCTTTCGTTTATCTCGACGATTATAGAAATGTGGGGTGATTGCACAGCAATCGTTCAAAAATTTGCGCGAAAGCGACATTTTTTGTTCCGCCTTAATCAATGGCAAAACGCCGATTATGCAAAAATTTGATTCCAACATATTTCGCCAGTCGCTAGAATTCACCCTAGGAGTTTCGATATGGAAGAATTCGCCCGTTTGCTCAAATACATATTGCTCGGCTTAGTCCAAGGGTTAGGCGAGATCTTGCCGATCTCTTC
>JAILKX010000229.1 GCA_024693415.1 Bacilli bacterium | reverse complement strand
ATCGGCAACGGCATCGGCTACACGATCGCGATCTGCATCATCGCCGCGATCCGCGAGATCTTCGGCACCGGCATGATCACCTTCGGCGAGACCTTCACCTTCCTCGCTGCCGCAAATGGCGGGAACCCGATCCACCTTTATATGCTGACCGGCCCATCCGCCGACCCCGTGAGCGGTCCGGCATGGGATTTCTCGATGTCGTTCTTCACGAACCCCGCCGGCGCCTTCTTGGTGCTCGGCATCGTGCTCGCCGTCATCGCGGCCTTCCGCAACTCCAAGGCGGAGAAGGCCAAAGTCGACGCAAGGCTCGAGGCCTCGGCCGCCAGGAAAGCCGCCGCCGCGTCCGCCGCGCCGAAGCCAGCCGCCCAAGCCACTGCCGCGTCCGCCAAGCCGGCCCAGCCTGCGGCTAAGCCCGCCGCGCCGAAAGGAGGAGAATGATCATGCAGTACATCGTCGCATTCATCTTAGGCATCCTCTCCTATGCCCTCATCAACAACGTCGTCCTCGTGAGATTCTACGGAATCTGCTCGTTCGTCGGCGTCGGCAACAAGGTCAAATCCGCGGCCTCGATGGGCATCGCGGTCACCTTCGTCATCATCCTCGCCACCGTGATCTGCTACCCGATCTACCATTTCATTTTGGTCCCGGCCGGCGTGCCTTTCCTCGACACCATCACCTATATCCTCGTCATCGCTAGCCTTGTCCAGGTTGTGGGCCTCTTCATCAAGAAGCATTCGCCTAGCCTCTACAAGAGCCTTGGCATCTACCTGCCGCTCATCACCACCAACTGCGCGGTCCTCGGCGTCGTCACCGAGAACACCGAATCGGGATTGAACTTCCTCGAATCCCTCGCTAACGGCGTCGGCACCTCCCTTGGCTTCTTCATCACGATCTTCCTCTTCGCCTGCATCAGGGTGAGGCTCGAATCGAGCAACGCCCCGAAGGCGTGGAAGGGGATCCCCCTCGCGCTCATCTGCGCCTGCCTTATGGCGATGGCCTTCATGGGCCTCAGCGGAGTCATCAACCTATGAGCCAGGGCGGATATCTCGCGATAGCGATCGGATTGATCGTGGTATTGGCCGCCGTGTTCGCGGTCTCCTTCGCCATGTACCGGAAGACCCCGGTCCCCAAAGGCTGTGAGGACCTCGTGGCCAATAAGGAGAAGTGCGAAGGCTGCGAGCAGGCTTCCTGCCCCTTCTACGAGGCACTCAACAGAACGGAGGGCAAATGATATGAATCCTATGACGATACTTTGGGCATTCTTGATCTTGGCCGGCGTGGCGCTCGTGTTCGGCATATTGCTCGCGGTCGCCGCCAAGGTCTTCTACGTCAAGGAAGACGAGCGCATCGGCGCGGTCGAGAAGATGCTCCCCAATTACAACTGCGGCTCCTGCGGATACGCGGGCTGCCATGAGATGGCCGAATCGCTTGTAAACGGCAAGGAGACCAAGGTCTCCAAATGCAAGCCGGGCAAGAAGGACAAGAACTTCGACCCGATCATCGCCTACCTCAGCGAGCATCCCGACGATGACGGGACCAAGCACATCCCGACCATATGAGGAGAAGTGCGAGGATCATAATATTCGCGGCGTCTTGCACGCCGCTTTTGGCTTCTTGCGCCTCCGCGGGCGGGACCGTGAACCCCTATGGCTTCGACACGCTTTGGGAGGCGACCCTTTACCAGGGTACGCACGAAGACACGGAATGGGTCAAGGATTTCGTGGTGAACCTTTCGGAATCGCTCGACCCATATAAGACCCATTCGAAGATGTACCGCCTCAATTCCGAGCGCGAAGTCGCCG
This sequence comes from Bacilli bacterium, assembly GCA_024693415.1. The sequence continues at coordinate 3,543 of JAILKX010000229.1, read as the reverse complement.
GCGGCGGGGAATTCGAGCAGGTGCTGCGCTTCGCAGTGGAAATGCAGAACATGACGGGCGGTGCCTTCAACCCCTTCACCCTCGGCCTAAACGATGCCTGGAAGACGGCGCTCGGGCAGGGGGAAGTGCTCAGCCAAAGCGAAATAGAGCCCTTATTGGAAACGGCGAAAAGCACCTCCCTTGAGTTCAGCGATGGCAAAATTCGCCTGGTGGGCGAAGGCAACATCGACCTCGGGGCGATCGCGAAAGGCTTCTGCATGGATTGCCTGAAAGGGTACCTGGACGAAAAAGCGATCGACACGTATATCATTTCCGGCGGCTCATCGAGCCTATTGATCGGGAAAAGCGGGAATGGGGTATCCGAATACTACAACGTCATCCCCCGCGATTACCAAAGCGAGGGCTTCAAGGCGAAGGAGTGCGGGATCTCGACGAGCTCGATCTCCGAGCAGCTCTTCGACATCGATGGCGTCGCCTACTCCCATATCGTGAACGCGCTCACCGGGTCGGCGGAAGCCCAATACGTCATGGCCCTTGCAAAACTCGATTTCGCATACATGTCCTCAACGGATTTCCCAAACGCGATGCTTGACGCGGCTACGACCGCCTTCTTCGCGATGGGCGAGGATGAGATTGCGAAATTCTGCGAAGAGCATCATATGGAATTTATGCTCGGCGGCAAAGATGGGATAATAAAGTCGACCATCGACGCCTGAGCCCATGAAGGAATTCCTCAAAAGACATAAGACAGACCTCATCATACTTGGGGCGGTGCTTGCGGTTGCCTTAGCCGCGCTTGTCCCGTTTTTGGCATACCGCCTTTCCAATCGCGATGGCCTGATCGCCTCGATCTACCGCCAAGGCGAGCTGATCATGAGGCTCGATTTGGAAAAGGAGGGCGAGGAGCGCACCTTCGAGATCGAAGGAACGAGATCGAAGATGGAGATCGCGGTCAAGAAGAACGCGATCAAGGTCGCCCACTCGGATTGCCCGAGCCAATATTGCGTGCATATGGATTACGTCTCGAAGCCGGGCCTTCCGATCGTCTGCGCCTATAACGGCGTGTCCATCATCCTGGAGGGTGGAGATTCTTCCACGGTCTACGTCGGATGAGCTACCTGGGCGGAATATTGATATGTGGGTCGCTTCTTTTTAGCGTTTTCGCGCTCACGCCCCTCACCAATTCCAGAGGAATAGGCACGCGGAAGATCGCGCGTTTCGGCATGTTCGCCGCCTTGGCGATCGCCCTTGGCATCATGGAGAGCTTCCTGCCTGACTTCCTATTGCCCGGCATGAAGATCGGATTGCCGAACCTCGTGATCCTATTGATCCTATATATCGACGGGTTCATCCCAGCCCTTACGATCAGCCTGGTCCGAGTGGTGGTGGTGACGCTTCTCCGCGGCAGCTTCCTCTCGATGGGCGGGTGGATGTCCTTCGCGGGCGCGCTCGCTTCCATATTGATCATGGCGCTTGCGAAGAAACTCTTCCGCGGAGCCTCGCCGGTCGGCGTGTCGCTGCTTGGGAGCTGTTTCCATGTCGCGGCGCAAATTTTTGTTGCTATTTCGTACATTGGCAGTGCATCTGTATTGTATTATTTACCATTTATGTTGTTGCTCGCGATAGGTTCGGGACTTGCGATTGGCTTTTTAGACGGGCGGATCATCGCGATTTTGCGCAAAGGCAAAACTTTCGCGTAACAGAAAGTGTAAGCCCTTACATACATTTGTATTTTCGTCAATTTCTGTTGTTGATTTGCCCCATCATTGCTTGTATTATGGAGTGGAACTCAAAGGAGTATATCAGTTTCCATGAAACAAAATGCCAGAAACGTCAAAGACGACATCGCGGATGCTTTCGTAACCGAGTTCAATCGTTACGGACCGAAACTCACCCTCGACGGTGTGACGGCGATCATCCATATCTCCAAAAAGACGATTTACAAGTATTTCTCTTCGAAGCAGGACATCTATCGCTATATCCTTGGCAAGTCTTCGGCTTATGTTAGGGAAAAGCAGATCGAGATCTGCGACAACCCCGACCTCTCCATCCGCGAGAAGCTCGAGAAGATCATCACCATCGCGACCCCGATCGAGATGCAGCTCGACGTCGCCCGCATCAACGAGCTCAAGACCGAAGAGCCCGAGGTGTTCCAGGAAATCGTCCGTGCCTACGAAGATCAGTGGCTCCCGGTCAAGGAGGTCATCTCCCAGGCGATCAACGAAGGCGTCGTCCGCTCTTCCTGCACCCCGAACTTCATCGTCTCGGTGCTCTATGCTTCGATGACCGATTTCCTTCGCGGACCTTTCCTCAAGACGGAATCGCTTAGCTACACCGAAGCGGTGCGCCGCCTCTCCGACCTCCTGCTCAACGGCATCCTGGTCAACGAATAAGCTAACCATTCGGCGGATTTCCGCCGTTAATCCCATCATCACCGATCGTTTTCGGTTGCCGACTAGGCACATCACCGACGCAAAAGCGTAGCGGGCCCGCGCCACGATGGACCCGCACCCATGACTAAGAGGGCCAAGGCGCAGCGAAAAGGAGGTAACTATGTCTACCAATGCACATGCCTTTACAGGCGACAAGGTTCCGAAGCTGACGAAGATCCTTTTCCCGTGGTCGGGAATTTTCAGGGATGCTTGCTACGCCCTCATCGGAACCTTCTTAGTCCAATACGCGATGACCTCCGGCGTCCTTGACGGCGCTGAGTTCACCGCGCAGTACGGCGTCATCACCACCGCGATGTTCATCGCGCTCATCTGGGATGGCTTCAATGACCCGATCATGGGATTCATCCTTGAGAAGGTCCACTTCAAGGCCGGGAAATTCCGTCCTTGGATCGCCCTCGGCGCGATTGGCAACGGCCTCGTCGTCATGGCGATGTTCCTTTGCCCCATGCTCTTCTCCGGGCTTAGGGGATGGGGATACGTCGCGTTCATGATCGTGATGTACATCCTCTGGGATACCTGCTTCACGATGAACGACATCGGCTACTGGTCGATGCTTCCGGCCCTCACCAACGACCCCAAGGAAAGGGCGACCCTCACCACCCATACCGCGATCGCCGCTTCCGTCGGCACCTTCCTCATGAACATCATCATGTTCCTTGCGGTTGGCCGCGGCGTCTCCACCATGCAGGTGTACGCCTTCGCCGGCTTGGCCGTCGCAGGTCTATTCCTCATTTCCCAACTCGTCGTCTTCTTCCTCTGCAAGGAGAAGGAGCGCGACGCGAAGCAGGAAGAAGTTTCCGAGCAGTCCTCGATCCTCGACCTCTTCCGCGTCGTCATCAAGAACAAAGAGCTCCGCGTCGCTGCGATCTCGATGTTCCTCTATTACTTCGCTTCGTTCATCCTCACCGGCATCGGTCTCAATTACTTCTATATGGTATATGGCTATGGCGGCGGAAAAGGCGGCATGGTCGCCACGATGATCTCGGTCTTCTATGTCTTGGGAACCGTCGTCTCGCAGGCCTTCTACCCGATGCTTGCCAAAAAGCTTAAGAAGCAGACGATCCTCCTGATCTCGACCATCGTGGTCCTC
>JAILKX010000136.1 GCA_024693415.1 Bacilli bacterium | reverse complement strand
GATCAACCGGCCGCCTTGATGAAGATGGCCAGTCGCGCCCGCGTACATCGCGTACGTCACCTTCTTTCCCGCGCGAATGGGAGGGTTGGTGACGATGGTGGAGAAGAGGCGACCGTCGAGCGCGTCATAGACGTCGCTGTGAAGGATGGTCGCGCGGTTGGAGTTTAACCCAAGGGTCTTGGCGTTCTCGCGGCAGCAGTCCAACGCCCTGTCATTGACGTCGACGAGGGTGACGCTTCGCGATTCATCGAGGTCGGCTAGGACCAGCCCAATGGGCCCGATTCCGCAGCCGAGATCGAGGATTTCACTTCCAAGATCGGTCTTGGCGATGGTTTCAAGCAGCAATCTGCTACCATCATCAAGGCCATCTTTAGAAAAGACCCCGGAGTCGCTATGGAAGAGATACCTCTTCGAGAAGATTTCGAAGGAGTATTGCCTGTCTTCGTGGGCCAGGTTTTCGACGTTATCGAAGTATTGTGGCATGCGAATTCAACCTCCTCTATAGCGCAATAACCCCGCCCCGAGGGCAAACTCGGGACGGGTGTTCGAATGGATTTTGAGTCGAATTACTTGACTTCGACTTCGGCGCCGACGGCAGTGAGCTGCTTCTTGTACTCTTCGGCTTCGACGGGGCTGATGTGCTCCTTGATGGCAGCGGGGAGAGCTTCGGTGAGCTTCTTGGCTTCCATGAGGGAGAGTCCGGTGATGGCGACGACCGCCTTGATGACCTGGAGCTTGCTGGCGCCGACGGCCTTGAGGAAGACCGAGACTTCGGTCGGTCCCTTTTCGACAGGGGCTTCGTCCTCAGCGGGGGCAGCGGGGCCGGAAACGACGGCGGCGGTGACACCGAAGGCCTCTTCGACGGCCTTGACGAGGTCGGCGAGTTCGAGGACGGTGTACTCTTTAAGGGATTCGATGATCTCTTCTTTGGTAAGTTTAGCCATGGTAGTTTATCCTCCGATTAGTTGGCTGCCGCTTCGGCCGCGGCGGGGCTGTCTTTGTCGGCGATCGCCTTGACGGTCGCGGCAAATTTGGTGATGGGTGCGTTCAAGCACGATAGGAACATGGAGAGTAATCCATTGCGGTCGGGCATCTTGCCTAAGGCCTTGATGCCATCGGCATCGAACACGCGATCCTCGGCGAGGCCGCCCTTGAGGACGAGGTGCTCGTGATGGCGCGAGAACTTGGCAAGGGCTTTCGGGCCGGCGCCGATCTCCTTGGAGAAGACGAAGGCGTTCGGACCATTGAGCAGATCGCCGAGATCGGGGCGCTTGGCATCTTCGATCGCGCGGCGGACCATCGTGTTCTTATAGATCGTGATGGTGGAGCCGGCGCCTTCGAGCGCTTTGCGGAGTTCCTGCATTTCGGCGACGGTCAGACCCTGATAGGACACAACCGTAAGGGAGCCGGCGGCCTGAAGGTCTTTGGAGATCTTGGCGACGGTATCCTTTTTCGCTTGGAGAACTTGCTGATTCATGTTTCTACCTCCTTTCTTGTCGGATATATGTGAAGCTTCTATATAACTGAGTGAAGTTGTGAATGTTTTATCGACCTCAGCAGGGTGTTGGTATTAAGGCACGTGCCCCCGGCTATCTTAGGTATATGAAGCGATTCACCTGAGTTGGTGGCCCGGATTAGCTGCGGGCGGCGAAGGTGATCTTCACCGCGGGGCCCATCGTGGTGGCGATGGTAGCGGAACGGATGTAGGTGCCCTTGACGGTGCTCGGGCGGGCCTTGGCGATCTGATCGGTGATCGCTTTGAGGTTGTCGAGGATGAACTCGTCGGAGAAGGAGACCTTGGCGATGCCCATGGAGAGGTTGCCGGTCTTGTCGACGCGGTAAGCGATCTTACCACGCTTGATTTCGGCGACGGCGGTCTTGACGTCCATGGTGACGGTGCCGGTCTTGGGGTTCGGCATCAAGCCCTTGGGGCCAAGGAGACGGCCCATTTTGCCGAGCTCGCCCATCATGTCGGGGGTAGCGACGATGATGTCGAAGTCGAACCAGTTCTCGGTTTTGATCTTCTCGAGCATTTCGACTCCACCGAAGAATTCGGCGCCGGATTCCTTGGCATCCTCGAGTTTGGTGTTGGTGACGACGAGGACCTTCTTGGTCTTGCCATTGCCGTGCGGGAGGGTGATGGTTCCGCGGATCAACTGATCGGCGAGGGTCGGGTTGACGTTGAGGTTGAAGTTGATGTCGATGGACGAATCGAACTTCGTGGTGCTGGTCTGCTTGACCACTTTGACCGCTTCCTCGAGGGAGTAGGTCTTGCTGAGGTCGACTTTCTCAAGGACGGCCCTGTAAGCTTTGCTGTGCTTTCTCATTTCGATGGCCTCCTATTACTTCGCGTCGACGGCGATGCCCATTTGGCGGCAGCTGCCGGCGACGATCCTCTTCGCCGCTTCGAGATCCTCGGTGTTGAGGTCGGGGAGCTTGTACTTGGCGATCTCCTCAAGCTGCGCCTGGCTGATGTGGCCGACGATGGTCTTGGGGTTGCCGCTGCCCTTCTCAACGCCGGCGGCCTTGAGGATGAGCCCAGCGACCGGGCTCGTTTTGATGACGAAGTCGTAGGACTTGTCTTCGTAGGCGGTGATGATGACGGGAACGATGGTGCCCCTCCTGTCGCCGGTCTTCGCATTGAAGTCGGTGCAGAATTTGGCCATGTTGACGCCAGCGGATGCTAGCTTCGGTCCCGGATGGGCGTCTCCGCCAGGGAGTTCCATCTTCAGAACTTTGACGATTCTTTTTCTCATGGTATTCCTCCTAAAGAATTCATGTTGTGGTGCATGGGTCCTCGTCACTGGACCCTCCCACTTTGCGTGAAGGACACGCGAGCGATATGTTACACGCGCATGTATTTTAAAGTCAAGGGATAATTTACGTATGTGTGCCTGAATCGAAAAACATTGGGCATGATGCACAAAAAGCCCTCCGGCGAGGAAGGGCTGCTTTGTAGGGGGCTTGAGGGAGGCACCCCGCAGACCGCTCGCGCTCATCTCGGGCGCCGCCCAATGCGAAATCCGTGGGGGACGTGTATCTATTTTGAGGGTTTGGTGAGGCCTAGATGGAGGCTGGACAAGATCATGAGCATCGCGAGGCCGGAGTCGGCGAGGACCGAGACGAATAACGGCAATGACCAGGTTCCCATGGCGGAGGCGATGACGGATAAGATCATGACCGTGGCTTTGACGGCTAGGGAGCAGGCGATGTTGAAGATCGCACGGTTTCTGGTCTTCTTGGCCACTTTGATGAGGGTGACGACCTTATGGGGGTCATCGTTCATGATGACGCAGTCGGCGCTTGCGACGGCGGCATCGCTTCCTAGTCCGCCCATGGCTACGCCTACGTCCGCTAGGGCGAGGGATGGGGCGTCATTGATGCCATCCCCGACGAAGACGAACATGCCTTCCTTGGAGTTGGACCTATCGGATATGAATGCGAGCTTTTGCTCGGGGAGAAGGTCGCCATAATGCTCGGATAAGCCGATCTCGGAGGCGGCTTTTGCGGCGTTTTCGGCTTTGTCGCCCGACAATAGGACCGTTTTGAACCCCATGGAATGGAGTTCTTCGACGGTGGGCTTGGCGGTGGGCTTCAGCTCGTCTTCGACTTCGATGAAGCCGGCGTAGACGCCTGCGATCGCGACATAGACCCCTACCCCTTCTTCGGATTCGGGGAGGCGCTGGATATTATGCTCCTGGAGCAAGGGCATCTTGCCGATGATGACCTCTTTGCCTTTGACGGAGGCTAGGACGCCTAAGCCTGCGGCTTCCTGCATGGATTCGGCGGGGGTAGCCTTCTTTGCGGATACGATGGCTTTGGCGATGGGGTGGGTGGAATTGGTTTCGGCGGCGGAAGCGTATTCGAGGAGCTCTTCCTTGGACATATTGACCGAACGGACTTCCTTCA
>JAILKX010000129.1 GCA_024693415.1 Bacilli bacterium | reverse complement strand
ACCTCGGGGTGCTCCTCAGCGACTTCGGCGATGATGGGGCTCAGCATTTTGCAGGGTCCGCACCAAGTGGCGAAGAAGTCGACGAGAACGCGGCCGGATGCAACCTCTTTGTCGAATTGCTCTTTGCTGGTGATGATCGTTTCCATGATTTTGACCTCCTTGGGTTTATCAGTACCCGAATGATACACGGAATATCGCGAATATCAAAACAAGATGCACCACGAAGAAGAGATATGAGAACACGCGGAACCATTTCGAATCGTATCCGCGCCTTCCGTTATATAGGAGGAGGAAGGGCATGGCCAATAGCGACCAGGCCTGGAACGTCGACATGTAGAAGGGGTCGAAGGGGCTTCTATTGGCGGTGGCGCCGATGAAGCTGATCCCCCAAAGCGCGGCGTTCACGACGAAGAGGACGACCGAGTTGTAGGCGTTGATGACGCTTCTGCCCTGCGAGGATTCCTCGAACACGTCGCGCGAAATTCCCATATCCGCCAAGGTCTTCTTCCCAATCAGGTAGACGACGTCGCGACCGTAGAAGAAGCCGACGCCTAAAGCAAGGCCGAAGATCGAGTAGTCGCAGCGGTAGAGCGCGGGGAGCCAATGGATGGTCACGTTATTGGCGTGCTCATACACGTTCAGGATATAAGAAAGGATGACGTACCCCGCCGGTATCAATGCATAGAGCTTTTTGGCGCCCTTGTTGCGGAGCATCCATAGCGTCGCCCCGACGCACAGCAAATCGGTGAAGGGATTCGCGAAATAGCCGATCCCGAACTGGTTGTTCAAGGCGTAGCAGTCGATCGTCTGGGCCACGATCATCGGGAGCCAGATGTAGGAGAGGCGGAGCAAATATTTCTTGGGATCATGGGTGAAGCGCATGCCCTCGGAAAGCATGAAGATGAACAAGGGGAACGCTATCCTGCCCAAAAGGCGGCAGATGTGGGCCGCGTTGTACATCGCCTCATTCCCGGCGGCATAGGCGTTCAAAAAGATGCCGACGTGGTCGACCACCATGAAGATCATGGCGAAGACCTTCAAAAGGAAAGAGGAAAGCTTTTGGAAGGAGAAATCACGCTCCATTGGTCGCCTCGAAGTAATTGACCACGACCGACATGACGTTGTTGAGGGCGTGGGCGGTGTAGCTCGCCGAGAATCCGGCTTTGGCGTAGAGGAAGCTGAACGCGAACCCCGAGAAGAGGTAGCTCGGCAGGTTGATGAGCTCAACCTCGAGCGCCGCGGGGTCGGCGAACGATCCGAAATCGAAGTGGATGAAGGCGAAGACGACGGTGGTGATCACGTATCCGAGCACCTTGCCGAACCTCGAAGCGAGGCCGAACAATCCGACGCGGTAGCCAAGCTCTTCCGTGAACGGGCCGATGAAGCCGAAGACGATGAGGGACACGACCGGATTGTAGACGATCATGAGGTTCAATAGGCTCTGGTTCTCATTGGTGCCTGGCAATTCGCGGCCAAGGGCGGCGTAGATGCCGCTCACCGAGATGCTGTAGAGCATCGAGAAGGCGATGACGACCATGAATCCGAGGACCCCGTATATGTAAGATTTCCATTTGGTGAAGCTTTTGAAGATCTGCTTCCAGTCGCTGAAGAGGATGGCTCCCATCGCCGCGAAAAGGAGAAGATAGGCGGGGACGTCGGTGAAGAAGAGCCCCTCGGCCGAGGAGAGGTAGGCGACGAGTTCCTCCTGGGTGGCCTCGGGGTGGCCGGCGGCGAAGACGGCGCCGGCGACGGTCCCGCAGATCTGGACGAAGATGAACAATCCGATCAAGGAGCAGATCAGAAAGCCGAGCTGCTTGAAGGGGTGGACGTGGACCATATTGTCGAAAAAGAGCGCACCCCTGTCTTCGTTTCGGCGTCCGCAGTGGGGGCAGGCGCTATAGGTTTTGTCGTATTCGAAGGCGCAGTCCGGGCAGCGCCGTTTTCCGAAATAATGCTTCACGGGGGCTATTGTATATCCTTCTCGCGTTCTTGACCACAAAGTTATGATACGCGCGTTTCGTACATTGCGCGCAATGGACATTTTTGCCATAATGTATAGCACCATGAAAAACATTCTTTTACCTTTGCTGAGCTCGGCTTCGCAATTCGAGCAAGTCCTTAAGATCATCGACATCGTATGGCTGGTGGCCTTCATAGCGGTCCTTGTGCTGCTTGGCCTCATGTTCCTGCGCGGCTTCTTCCGCGGCTGGAAATACGGCACATACCGCCTGATCTTCCTGGGCATCCTGATCGCCGTCGCCCTTGTGACATTGGGGTCGCTATCGAATTTCGCCGGCAACCTCGACGTCAGCGGATTCGGCTTGCCGGCGCTCACGGTGGAGGTAAAGGAAGGGACGACCATCACCTCGACCTGGACCACCCCGCTTGCGACCCTCACCGATTTCTTTGACAAGTTCCTGAAGGCCAACGGCGTCACTTCCGACGCCAGCGCCGTGCTTTCCTATGCCTTTGCCCTCGCCCTCAGCGTGGTGAAGCTCTTCCTGATCCTCATCGAGGCGATCATCATCGCGACCATCGGCCAATTCCTGGCCTGGCTCTTCTGGATCGTGATCTTCCGCAACCTGTTCGTCAAGAAGGACCAGCGCAAGGTCAAGAAGCTGAAGCTCGTCTCCGGGTTCGAGGAAGTCATCGTCGGCGGCGTCCTGCTCGCCATGATGCTCATGCCGTTCACCTCGATCGTCAACGCGATCTCCAACCACGCCGAGCTCGAGAAGGAGCAGGCCGAGAAGAACGAGACCACCCAGATGGTCTACGCCGTCCTCGATTCCTATCAGAACTCCCTCTTCTCCAAGATTTTCTTCTCCTGGACCAAGTTCGACGGGACCGAGACGATCGATACGCGCCTCGCCTCCTTCATCACCCAAGTGAATTACGAAGGCATCGAAACCGACCTCATCCATGAGCTCGGCACCTTCGCCGAAGTCGGCTCGGGCCTCGTCAACGACGGCCTCTTCAGCGCGATGGGCACCGATGGGATGCAGTGGGCCTTGATCCTTGGCACCTCGATGCTCCCCAACGCCATCAACAACATCCTGTCCACCGACCTCGTCCAGACCGCCCTCCCGGTCGCGATGGAACTCGCGCTCAACCTCGACGACGTGAAGAGCGTCCTCGGCGAAGACACCGTCAAGTGGCTCTCCGACAACAGCGTCGACTGGAATGCCCAGCTCGGGAACGTCGCTAGCCTCTATAGGAAGCTGCTCGACGCCGACATCTTCGACATGGTCCTCCCCGATACCTACAGCCAATCCCCGATATTCGACCTGCGCCAGCTCTACAAAGTCTTCTCCTCCGACGAAAGTCAGACCGCCTTCCACGACGCGATGTCGAT
>JAILKX010000118.1 GCA_024693415.1 Bacilli bacterium | reverse complement strand
AGGATGCCGACGTAGAAGGGGATCTCATTGTAGTCGTAGATGCTTAGGAAGAACGTGGAGCCGAGCTCGACGTCGAAGCCTTCCGCGAAGTCCCAATCCCAGTCGGTGGACGAACTGACGGAATATTCATCTTCGTCGAATTCCGCGGATACGTGGACGTAATCGCCGGTCAATTCGACGAAGTTCGGGACGACTTTGACGTTGGCCTCGGGCATCGTGAACGTGCCATAGGCCCCATCGAGTTCGACCGCGAGGTTCAGATCGGTTCCGTTCTCGTCGACGATCGAAACCGACTCAAGCTTCGTCCTAGAGGGGATCTGAACCGAGAAGGAGACGGTTTCGCCCGCGAAGTAGTAGGCGCCGTCGGAGAAGGCGACCACCGCATCTTCGGGGGAAGAGACCGAGTAGGCGACATCGGCGGAAACCGAAACGCTGAATTCGGTCGCGTCGGTCGGGATGTCTAGGGCCGCCATCCAGACGGTCGCGCCATCATAGGACGCGAAGGAGTATTCGTAGCCGTTCAATGCGATCGGGGTCGGCTTGTAGCCGGCTTCGGTCTTGACGAATAGGTAAGTGGTTTTGCCCGGGATCGCGGATTCGACGGGCACGCCATAGAACATGTCCCTGTCGGAATAGAAGGTCGCTTCGACGATGTGCTCGCCTTTGCTCGCGGTCAAGGCGACCATCTCGCCGAAGGTGAAGGTGAGCACGACGTCGGCGTCGGGCATGGTGAACATGACCGAGCCGTCCCAGAAGCTGACCCAGATATCCTCGTCGTCAGCCTCGACCGAGGCGATGTAGTAACCCTCCTTGAGGGATAGGGTCGCCATGATCCCCTCGCCTTCGATCGAAGAGGCGGGAAGATTGGAGCTCTCAAGGTCGACGTAGGTTTCGGACAGGCCGCTATAGGTGATCGAGTGGACTTGCTTCTCTTCGCCCGCGATGCGGACGACGACGTCGCCGGTGACGTCCTCATAGTCCGGGCGGATCGTGATGTTATAGACATCGGTCCTGCCCAAGACGCGGGAATAGGAGACGTCGTAGGACAATTCATCGACCTCGATGTAGTCGCCCTCGCCCATCTTGTATTCCATCGTGGTGATCTCATATGGGGTGTCGAATTTGACGTAGCAGTCGAAGTATTTGTACTTGTCGCTGGCCAAGACGCCGAGGAGTTCGCCCTCGGAATCTTCGGCGAGGCTGATGTTGAAGCCATCTTCTTTGAGCTGCTGCTGGACGCTGTAGCAGATGATGATATCGACGTCAGCTTCAGGCGCGGTGAAGGTCGCCCTCATGGTGTTGCTATCCACCAAGGTCGGATGGAAGCCCTCGCCGTTTACATAGACGAACACATGCTCGACGTGGACCGCCTCGAAGCCGGACACAAGGTCTTCGCCCGGGGCGATATCGAAAGAAACTTCCTCCCCGGCGGCGAAAGTCAGGTCCTTCGCGGCTTCGCAGGAAAGGAAGTTCGTGGTGAGGTTATCGAAGCTCTTGACGCCATAGGTCACCGCTTCTTCGGAGGAGGCCTCTGCCTCTTCGGAGGAGACTTCGGTTTCAGCTGACGAGGCCGCTTCCGAAGAAACCGATGAGGCGGCTTCGCTTGCGACCGACGAAGCGGCTTCGCTCGCGGCCGATGAGGACGCTTCGGAAGAGGCGTTGGCAGTGCCGCAGGAGCCCAAAAGCATCGCCGACGCCATCAGCAATATGGGTAGGTTTTTGTGTTTCATGTTAATCAACTCCAATCAAACAACAGGCAATTTTATGCGCGGACGCATAATAATCAACCAATATTTATTTATATGACGCGATTTATCATTATCTATGCAAAAATTGAAAATCCCGCCCAAAAAAGGCGGGATTTTTGCCTACTTTAGTTTACTCGGCTTTGGGTTCTTCTTTGTGGAGGAACTTGAACAGGAGCGCGGCGAGGACGGCGCCAAGGAGCGGGCCCACGACAAAAATCCAGACCTGGCTTAGCGCGGTGGCGTCGCCGGTGTAGATGAGGTTGCCGAGCGCGGTGGCGAGCGACCTGGCGGGGTTCACCGAGGTGCCGGTGAGGGGGATACCGATCAGGTGGACCAGGGTGAGGGTGAGGCCGATGATGAGGCCGGCCTTCTTGCCGGCGCCGCTGTTCTCGCTCGTGACGTTCAGGATCACGTAGACGAAGATGCAGGTGAGGACGGCCTCGGTCAGTAGCGCGCCGATGATGTTGCCGGCGGCGAGGCCTTTGGCTGCGTCATAGTTGACGGCGAGGTTGCTGGCCGCGGTCGCTCCGACGTCCATACCCGCCATCTTCATGATGCCGAAGATGAGGGCTGCGCCGAGGAATCCTCCGACGATCTGCGCGCAGACGTAGACGAGGAATTCCTTGATGGTCATCCTCTTGGTGAGCAGGCAGCCGAGGGAGACGGCCGGGTTGATGTGGCAGCCGGAGACGCGGCCGACGGAGTAGGCCATCGCGACGATCACCAGGCCGAAGGCGAGAGACGTCGGGACGATGTCGCCGCCGGTGAGCGCGGCGACGCCGCAGGCGACGAATACCAAAACGAAGGTGCCGACGACTTCCGCAATGGCTTTCTTGAACAAATCATTCATGTTAATGCATAACCTCCTGAATCATTTTGCGTGGTAATTATAGAATCGATTTCAGGAGGCGGAAGAAAATTTAAGTAAGCAAAAAGAAGTCAGTACAAATCGTTGTGAATGTGCCAAAACGAGACAGGGGTCGCACGGATTAGATGTGCGGGGACATCTGGGCGAAGAGATCGAGGTTCGCGATTGCCTTGCCGTCGA
>JAILKX010000097.1 GCA_024693415.1 Bacilli bacterium | reverse complement strand
TAGTCCCATCTGCGAACGTCTCGGGCGAAAAGCCAGCTGCAAATGCCTTGGATGCCAAAGGGTATTTTGAGGGCAAGGCTGCATTCATAATCGATGGAAAAATTTCTTCCAACATTCCGTCAACGATTGTTCTGATTAAAGACGGGAATATTTCGCTCGTCAGGCAAGGCGTTATTTCCTACGACGAACTCAAAGAGACTTATGAGAATGCCAAGATGACCATTTCGCTTGGCTCAGATCATGGTGGATTCCTGCAAAAAGAAAAGATTAAGGATCATTTGGCCGCTCGCGGATTTGGCGTTCTTGATTTCGGCACCGATTCATTGGCGTCATGCGACTATCCGATTTTCGGAAAGCAGGCTGCGCAGGCAGTCATGGATGGCAAGTCCGATCTTGGAATAGTCGTTTGCACTTCTGGCGAGGGCATCTCCATCGCAGCCAACAAAGTCCCCGGTATTCGTTGCGGAATCGGCTATGACGATGTAGTGACCCAAAAGATGAGGGAACACAACAACGCCAACGTAATTGCCTTCGGCGCGAAATACATGAAGGACGAAGACGTTCTCCGCCGCGTCGACATATTCCTCTCCGAAAAATTTTCTGTAGAAGCAAAACACCATAGAAGAGTCGACGCCATCGAATAAACTTCGATTTTTGATAGAGCGCCTCAAAAATTGATCCACAAATTTTGGGGCGCTTTTTCGTGTTCTACGGATATTAGTAAGTGTGGAGACAATTTTCGTTTGCCCGCGCTGCGGTAATAAAGACCCTAAGTTCATAGGGCGCCTGAACGGCAAAGCATACTGCCGAAAATGCATCGGGTTTTCGGGCGCCATGGCGAGCCAGGAAGATGGAAAGCCCAAGAAGGTTCTCTTGAGGCTGAACTATGAGCTTTCGGAAGAGCAGACCGTGCTATCCGATCAGATAGTGAATAACTTCAAGCGAGGCGTGGACACGCTAGTCTATGCTGTTTGCGGTTCGGGAAAGACGGAGATCTCATACGCCGTCATCAAATACGCGATGGAGCAAGGCATGCACGTCGGCTTCGCATTGCCTCGCAGGGATGTCGTTATTGAATTATATGAACGCCTTAAAGACGCCTTCCCTTACAACAAAATAGTGGCGGTTTACGGGGGTAATCATGAAATTTTGACGGGGGATTGCGTGATTTTGACCACCCATCAGCTATTCCGTTACCCCAACTATTTCGACCTCATCGTCATGGATGAAATCGACGCTTTCCCATACAAGGGCAACGACGTTTTGGAGGCGATCTTCAAGCGCTCTCTCCGCGGCCATTGCCTCATGATGTCCGCCACCCCTTCCAAAGAAGTGGTAAGCGCCTTTTTGACGCCAGGCCACCAGATGCTGACCCTTCACACCAGGTTTCACAAGCACCCGATCCCAGTCCCCGAGAACCTGATAAGAAGAGGCTACAGAAAGATCTTCTTCTTAGTGAAAAAGCTGCGCGAATACCAAAAAGAGGGGAGACCTGTATTCGTTTTCGTCCCAACGATAGACCTTTCGATTTCTTTATATAGGGTGCTTGCGGCTGCCTGTCCGAACGGGAATTACGTTTCATCGAAAAGGGAAGGCCGAACCAAAATCATCCGCGACTTCAAGAACAGGAAATACGATTACCTGATCACGACCGCGGTTTTGGAAAGGGGCGTCACGGTAGCTGGGCTCCAGGTCATCGTTTATGAAGCCGATTCCCCGATTTATAACGCGGCCACTTTGATACAAATCGCCGGCAGGGCGGGAAGAAAGAACGAAGCCCCCGACGGCGACGTCATATTTTTGGCAGACACAGAAAGCGAGGCGATGGCAAATGCTGTTTCGGAAATCAAATACTGCAACACCTTTCTGCAAAATATGCTTTAAGCCCATCCGCGGAGATTCGTTGTCGTTCTTCTTCGCGGACGAATTGGTGCTGTGCAGGAAGTGCTATGAGGAGATGGGTCCCAAGTGGATCCGATGGAAAATCGGGAAGGTCCAGTGCACGGCCCTCTATGCCTATGGAGGCAAAATAAGGGAGACCCTGTATCAATTTAAGGGGTGCGGCGACTATGAGCTCTATCCGATCTTCTTCCATTTCGCCGCCCCGGTGCTGCGGATGAAGTACCACGATTATCTGGTTGTCCCCGCCCCTTCTTCCGCCTCCCACAACGAGGCAAGGGGCTTCAATCAGGTGGAATCGATGTGCAAAGATCTCCATCTGCAAATAATCCATCCTTTGACAAAGACGGCCGAGTCGAAGCAATCGGATCTATCCGCCAGGCAGCGGGCTGAAGTCGGAAAGATCATCGATTGGGTGCCGCACCATAACATAAAGGATAGGAAAATCCTGCTGGTGGACGATGTTTATACGACCGGATCCACCATAAAAGCGTGCCTGAAACTGCTCTTGGCCCACGGTGCGAAAAAAGTGGAGGTTTTGGTTATGTCAAAGACCCCGAAAAGGCGCGTTTGAGTGCTCGTTGCTTACCATTTTAACAAATGGTATTATTATCCCGCTGTTTTTGAGGAGATTAACGTGGCTAATATCATTGAATCCATATTCCACTTAGAAAAAAGGGAATTAAAACGCTATGAGCGCGAAGCTGATCGCGTCATCGCTTTAGAAGAGACGATGCGCGGCTTGTCCGACGACGAACTTCGCGCCAAGACCGCAGAGTTCAAAGAGGCTTTGCAGAACGGAAAGAAGGTCGACGACATCAAGATCGAGGCCTTCGCAGTCGCCAGGGAAGGCGCTCGCCGCGCCATCGGGCAATTCCCGTTCAAAGTTCAGATCGTCGGCGCCTTGGTCCTTCACGACGGCAACGTCGCCGAGATGAGGACCGGCGAAGGTAAGACCTTGACCGCCACCATGGCCGTCTATCTTAACGCCTTGACTGGAAACGGCGTCCACGTCGTCACCGTCAACGAATATTTGGCGTCCCGTGACGCGGAATGGATGGGCAACATCTACCGCTTCCTCGGACTTACCGTCGGCGTTAACCTCGCCTCCAAGACCGCTTCCGAGAAGAAGGACGCCTACCTCTGCGACATCACCTATACCACGAACTCCGAACTCGGCTTCGACTATCTGCGCGACAACATGACCCAGTCGCTCTCGAACCGCGTCCTCCGCGGATTGAAGTATGCGGTCATCGACGAAGCCGACTCCGTCTTGATCGACGAATCCCGCACCCCGCTTATCATTTCCGGCGGCCAGAAGTCCGCTGCTTCCCAGTACATGGTGGCCGACAGGTTCGTCAAGACCCTCCGCGCCAACCGCGATTTCACCGTCGACATCAAGACCAAAACCGCGAACCTCACCGATGACGGCAACAACAAGGCCGAAAGGATGTTCGGCGTCCGCAATCTCTACGACCCCGAGAACCAGGACCTCGTCCACCGCATCCACCAGGCCCTTAAGGCGAACTACATCATGCACCGCGACGTCGAGTACATGGTCGACGCCGAGAGGCAGATCCAGCTCATCGACCAGTTCACCGGCCGCATCATGAAGGGTCGCGAATACAACGACGGCCTCCAGCAGGCGATTCAGGCCAAGGAAGGCGTGGAAATCAAACAGGAAACCACCGTATTGGCGACCATCACCTATCAGAACTTCTTCCGTCTATATAAGAAGATGTCCGGCATGACCGGTACCGCGAAGACCGAAGAAGAGGAATTCGAGAAGATCTACAACATGAAGGTCATCGTCATCCCGACCAACAGGCCGATCCAGCGTATCGATGACAATGACTACATCTACGGCACCCACAAGATCAAGCTCGCCGGCCTCGTCCAAGAGGTCAAGGAACGCCACGAAAAAGGACAGCCTGTCCTGATCGGCACCGTCTCCGTCGAGTCCAATGAAGAGATCTCCGCCCTCCTCACCGAGGCTGGGGTCCCCCACGAAGTCTTGAACGCGAAGAACCAGGCACGCGAAGCTGAGATCATCTCCCACGCCGGCGAAAAAGGCGCGGTCACCTTGGCCACCAACATGGCGGGCCGTGGCACCGACATCAAGCTCGGCGAAGGCGTAAAAGAGCTAGGGGGTCTATGCGTTTTCGGTACCGAGCGTCATGAATCCCGCCGTATCGACAACCAGCTCCGCGGACGTTCCGGCCGTCAGGGCGACCCCGGCTATTCCCGCTTCTACGTGAGCTTCGAAGATGAACTCATGAGGCGTTTCGTCGATGACGCCCGCCGCGAATTCTTCATCAAGCAGCTCGGCGAAGACCATCTCGAGAACAAGATGATCCAGAACGTCGTCACCAACGCCCAGAAGCAAATCGAAGGCCGCAACTTCGATACCCGTAAGAACCTGCTCGACTACGACGACGTCCTCGCCAAGCAGAGGCAGATCATCTACGATCGCCGCGACTCCATCATGCTCGCGGGCGATATCACCGAACTCGTCCACACCTTCTTCAAGGAGACCGGCGAATTCCTCGCGAAGAAAGCCGCGAACTCCAACAAGGGCGAAGGCCTTATTTCCGGCGACGCCCTGAAGAAATTGGTTGAGCCCGCGTTCGTCCCCGAAGGAATCTTCCCGGCGAAGGCCTATGAAGAGGCGACCGTCGAAGAAGGCGGAGACGACCTCGGCGAATTCCTCTATGCCCGCTACCTCGAGAGGAGGGCGGAATGGGATCCCGAGCAGGCCGACAAAATCGAACGTCAGGTCTCGCTCACCATCATCGACCGCAACTGGACCAAGCACATCGACACCATGGCGCACCTCCGCGAGGGCATCGGCCTCCGTTCCTATGCGCACACCAACCCGCTTCAGGACTACGTCAACGAAGGCTACTCGATGTTCCGCGAGATGAATACCAACATTTCCGTCGACTGCGTCTACAATTTCATGAATGTCCGCATCGTGAAGCAACCGGCGCCTCAGCCGCAGCAGCCCCAGGGCGAAACCGCCCAGGCCAATGCCTCCGGCAACGTCACTGAGTTAGAGGAGAAGCCGGTCGCCAAGGAAGATCAGGCCGCCGAGAAACCCGCTGAGGAACCCGAAGCGCCCGAGGCCCCGACCCCTGAGCAGCCCGCTCCGGAAGAACCGAAAAAAGAAGAACAGGAATAAGGGAATATGACTGAACTAGCAGAATTAAGGCAGAAGGCGCAAGAATTAGGTACCCTCGTCTCACAGCTAGGCGATTCCCTCGATCTCCCCAAAATCAATGCTGAAATCGCCTCGCTCGAGGCCGAACAAAACCAAGAAGGCTTTTGGAATGACCAAGCCAAGGCCAAGACGGTTTCAAGCCGCCTTGCCGCGCTTCAAAACAAGAAAGACCGCTATCTGAAGGCCGCTTCGACCTACGACGACATCAAGTCGATGCTAGGCGAAGTCAGTGAATCCGATGGGGACGTGATCGAATTAATCGCCTCCATGGAAGAGGAATTGGGCGAGTTCTGCGAAGACCTCCGCCACAAGCTTTTGTTCGCCGGCGAATACGACGCGCTCAACTGCACCATCGAAATCCATGCAGGCGCCGGCGGCACCGAAGCCCAAGACTGGGCCTCGATGCTCATGCGCATGTATGCCCGTTGGGCCGAGCGCAACAACTTCAAGCTCCAGGTCCTCGACATCGAAGACGGCGACGAAGCCGGAATCAAGTCGGCGGCCCTCAAAATCAATGGCACCGATGCATATGGCATGCTCAAAGGAGAGAAAGGCGTCCACCGTTTGGTCCGCATCTCCCCGTTTGACGCCGCCGCAAGGCGCCACACCTCCTTCGCTTCCGTCAACGTCACGCCGGAATTCGGCGCGGTCAGCGACATCGTGATCGATCCGAAAGACCTCCGCGTCGATACTTATCGCAGCGGCGGCGCCGGCGGGCAGAACGTCAACAAGGTTTCGTCCGCGGTTCGCATCACCCATCTTCCGACCGGCATCGTCGTTCAGTGCCAAATCGAACGCAGCCAGCTGATGAATAAAGCCACCTGCATGAGCATGCTCACCGACCGTTTGATGCAGATCAAGCTCGACGAGCGCGAATCCAAGTTGAAGTCCATCATCGGCGAACAGAAGAACATCGAATGGGGCTCGCAGATCAGAAGCTATGTCTTCCAGCCGTATACGATGGTCAAGGATCATCGCACCAGCCATGAGACCGGCGACGTGCTCGGCGTCATGGACGGCGACATCGACCCATTCATCTATTCCTACCTCGAAATGGAGGCGAAGAAGGATGATCAAAAAGCTCAATAACGTTGACAAAAATAAGCTTTTTGCAGCGTTAAAGAACATTTCCTTGGTCATTTTCGGCTCATTTTTGCTGGCGCTGGGCGATGCGCTTTTCATCGTTCCGGCGGACCTTGTCTCCGGCGGCGTTGCCTCTATCGGCATCATTGTGCAGTACTTCATCGAGGCGTCCGGATCCGATTTCAGGGCGGTCGATATCGTCACCGCCGGAATCAGCGTCATCCTCTTCTTGGTCGGCTTCTTCTTCGTCGGCAAGAAGTTCGCGCTCAGGTCGCTCGTCGCGACGATCGCCTATCCTGGCTTCCTTGCCATCCTCTACCGTCTGCCTTCCATCGACTTTGTTGCGAATGAGCTCATGAGTATGCCTGGCGAACCGATGCTTGGCCTATTCCTCTGCGGCGTCTTCGGCGGTTTGCTCGTCGGTTTGGGCGTTGCCCTCGCTTACTTAGGCAACGGCTCGACCGGCGGACTTGATATCCCATGCCACCTGATCGCCAAGCACACCCCGATCAAAGAATCGGTCAGTTCCTTTGCCTTCGACGGCTCGCTCATTGTTCTCGGCATGTGCCTCCGCACCACGCTGCCCAACAACATTCCGCTAGGCCTCATCGGCATTATGTCCGCTTTGATGACCGCGCTCGCGATCCACGTCGTCTACGTCACTGGCAACACCTACATCGTTTGCTCCGTCATCACGACGAAGGTCGACGAGACCCTCGATTTCGTCCACAACGTCTTGGATAGGGGCAGCACCGTGATCGATTGCTACGGCGGCTTCACCAAAACCCCGAGGAAGATGATCAGGGTCGCGATGTCCAAGGATCAGGCTTCCGATTTTCAGGCGTTCATGGCCGAGCTCGACCCCTCTTCATTCCTGACCTTCACGCGGTCCACGAACATCAACGGCGAAGGCTTCGTCCCCTTCTCCCAGCGCTCCAAGCACACCGCCAGGCACAAAGACATCCTCGATAAGCAAAAAGAAGGCGATCAAAGTGAGTGACGAACACCGCTTCAAATTAGTCTCGAAATTCCAGCCGACCGGCGACCAGCCCGAAGCGATCAAGAAAATCCTCGAGGGCGTGGAGCAGGGCAAGCGGGTCCAGGTCATTTTAGGCGCCACGGGCACCGGAAAGACCTTCACCGACGCCAACGTCATCGCCGCGCTCAATCGGCCGACCCTCGTTTTGGTGCACAACAAAACTCTCGCCTCCCAGCTCTATGGCGAGTTCAAGGAGCTCTTCCCTGAGAACAGGGTCGAGTATTTTATCTCGAACTTCGATTTCTACCAGCCGGAAGCCTACCTCCCCAAAAGCGACACCTACATCGACAAGAACGCGGTCATGAATGAGGAGATCGACATGATGCGCACCTCGGCGATGAATTCGGTTCTGTCGCGCCGCGACACCATCGTGGTCGCCTCCGTCGCCGCGATCTACGGCCTGACCGACCCCGCCGAATACAAAGGCTTGATCTTCGAGATCCGCTCAGGCGAGGAAATCGACCGCAGGGACCTCATCCAGCACCTGATCGACGCCCAATACACCAGGAACAACTTGGAATTAAAGCCCGGCACCTTCCGCATCAGGGGAGACGTCATCGACATCGCCCCCGCGACCCATGACTATTACATCCGCGTCGACTGCTTCGGAGACGAGGTGGAAAGGATCTGCCAAGTCGACCCGATCACCGGCGAAATTCAACGCACGTATGCCACGTATCCCATTTTCCCGGCCTACGATCACGCCTCGACGAAGAGGAGGATCGACGCCGCCTGTAAGACCATCGCGGCCGAGCTTGAAGAGAGACTCGCCGAGTTCCGGGCCCAGGGTAAGCTCCTCGAGGCGGAACGCCTTGAGATGAGGACCCGCCAGGACATGGAGAGCATGCGCGAATTCGGGCGCTGCCCCGGCATCGAGAACTATTCCCGCCACATCGACGGCCGCAAGCCCGGCCAGCGGCCCTTCTCCCTCATCGACTACATGACGAAGGATTACCTATTGCTGATCGATGAATCCCACGTCACCTTCCCCCAGGTCAGGGGCATGTATAACGGGGACCGCTCCCGCAAGCAGACCCTCGTCGATTATGGCTTCCGTCTGCCGTCCGCCCTCGACAACAGGCCCCTCAATTTTGAGGAGTTCGAAGAGGTGATGGCCACTAACGTCATCTGCACCTCCGCGACCCCCGGCGATTATGAATTGGACAAGGCCAACCACGAGGTCGTCGAGCAGATAATTCGACCCACGGGGTTGCTCGATCCGAAGATCGAGGTCCGTCCGACCACCGGCCAGATCAACGATTTGATCGCCGAGATCAAGAAGAGGATCGAACGCCACGAAAGGACGATGATCGTCACGTTGACCATCAAGATGGCGGAAGACCTGACCGCCTACCTCAAGGACCGCGACATCAAGGTCGCCTACCTCCATAACGAGACCAAAACCTTGGAGAGGACGGAGATCATCTATCAGCTCAGAAAAGGCAAATATGATGTACTGGTCGGCATCAATTTGCTTAGGGAAGGCCTAGATATCCCCGAGGTATCCCTCATCTGCATCCTCGACGCCGATAAAGAAGGCTTCCTCCGCTCGACCCGTTCCCTGATCCAGGTTATCGGCCGCGCCGCGAGGAACGCGAACGGATTGGTCCTGATGTACGCGGACTATTATTCGGATTCGATGAACGAGGCGATCGCCGAAACCAACCGCCGCCGCGCCATCCAAGAGGCCTATAACGAGGAGTACGGCATCATCCCGACCACCATCATCAAGGAGATCCGCCCCCCGATGCACAATTCCGACGACGAGATCAAAACCCTCATCAACTCCGACGGCAAGAGCTCCCGCAGGGAGATCGAGGCGAGGATCGCCGATCTCGAGAAGCAGATGCGCCAAGCCGCCAAAGTATACGATTTCGAAAGGGCCGCCGAGCTTAGGGATATCATCCTTGAGGCGCGGGCAAGCTTGAACTGATGAAAGAATACGACACCTACCTCATCGATTTCGATGGGACCATCTACGACACCAAAGAGGCCCTGCGCCCCGTCTTCCGCGAGGCTTTCGGCACCCTCGGGATCCGTGTGACCGACGAGGAATGCGAGACCTTCATGCACCACACCCTCCTACAGGCCGCCCAGATGAAAGGCGTCGCCATGGATCAATTCCAGGCCCTTGTGGAAGCCACCGCAGCCGCCCTCGACGGCGAGGAGGCCATGGCCCTTACAAAGCCATTCAGCGACACCATGTATCTGATTTCGGAGCTCAAGAAGCGCAACAAGCGCATCGCCGTGGTCTCCGGGAACATCTCCCCGCACATCCGGCTTGTCCTCCGCCGCGACGGCATCGAAAGCGATGTCCACGCCGTGGTCGGCTCGGATATGTTCAAGCACGGCAAGCCTAGCCCCGAGCCCTTGCAGCTAGCGATGTCGCTTTTAGGGGAGACCAACCTCGATAGGACCGTCTACATCGGCGATTCGCTCCAGGACGAGCAGGCCGCCACCGCCGCCCACATCGATTCAATCATCATCGTCCGCGGCACTTCGACCGAAAATGTCCAGAAAACCACGATTCGTCGTTTTGACGAAATATTCGGTTATTGAATTCATAGACTCATTAGTCTATCCTTTTATAGCGTTTCCCGTAGAAAGGAGGGAGAACTATGCTTCAGTGGTACGATATTATCTTCATCATTGTCTCGCTTATCATCATCATTCTCTCTTTGCTACAAGGCGGTAAATCGGAAGGTGCCTCCGGCGCCATCACCGGCGGTGGACTCAACGTCTTCGCCAAACAGAAGGAACGCGGCTCCGAGAAAGTCATCACCTGGCTTACCTTCGGTTTCGCGGTATTGTTCCTCTTCTTAGCCTTGATTATCTCCGTCAGTGCAAGCGGAGCCTCAACGGCTGCCTAATCCCCAACCAATGAATGCCCCTTCGGGGGCTTTTTTCTTACCCTGGCCCCTGCCCGAGCTTGCCCGCAAGCTGTCGGGGCAGGACGCCGCGCTTGCGGACACAGTATGTCCTCTACCGGTCAAGCCATGTCCTTTTTGGCTAAATTCGCATACACGTCCTCAACGGATTCGTGTTTAGATGAGGACAAGACGTGGCCAAAATCAGCGTTATTGCTCTTGACCGGGGGTGGGCACCCCAGCCATGGGTTAGTATGGCTGGGCGCCGCCCCATGGGACAAAGGATGAGGGAGGGTCTACCTTATTTTTGGGCGCGTGCTATGATGAATGGCATGAACGTTAAAGAATTTGTCCAATACCGCAAGG
>JAILKX010000130.1 GCA_024693415.1 Bacilli bacterium | reverse complement strand
TATTTTTAGGAAAACTCCACAAAAACACCCAACACCCTTTTACACCTTTTGTGAAATGTGGCGCGACCTTATCTTTCGCGCGCCTTTCGTGGTTGCGCCCGCCTTAGCGCGTCCGTATAATAGGCGTTGCGTTTTTGTACGTAAGGAGATTTACCATGTCTAAGAAAACCTACCAGCCTTCCAAAGTGAAGCACGCCAACAAGGCCGGATTCCGCGCCCGCATGGCCACCCCGACCGGCCGCGCCGTCATCGCCCGCCGCCGCGCCAAGGGCCGCGTCAAAGTCGCTGACTAATCCTTTTTCCAGAGATGAAGAGGGAATACCGCGTCAAGAAACACCCGGAATTCGATCACATCATCCGTTCCGGCCGGAAAATGAAATCTGAGCACTTTGCCCTCTACTTCGAGCAGATACCTGGCCAAAACCATTCCCGCATCGGGATCGCGGTTGGCAAGAAAAACGGAGTTGCCGTCACTAGGGTCCGTATCAAGCGCCAAGTCAGGGCGATGCTCGCCAAGCGAAACGATTACGATCAGCCGATCAACCTCATCATCGTGGTTCGTCCGAATTACCATGTGGACGAATTCGCCGCCAATGAGGAGGAGCTCAACGCTTCCCTCGACGCAATGAAGGAACAGCTAAATTGAAAATATCTAAGAAAACGAAGATCTTCGCTGGTGCCTTATTGGGTTTGGGCGCAGTTTTGATGTCGTCCTGCACCGCCAACTTCTGCAACGAAGAAGACCAGGCTCAGATGGCTTATCCATATGAGCAGGGCGTGACGGTGTACCTCAGCAAATCGGAATACGAGGAAATGAAGACGAGCGCCGCCGATAACGGCCTCTCCGAACTACTCGCCCTTGAGGAATCCATCGGGGTCGCCGGTCAAGCCATGGATGGCAACGCCGAGATCTATAAGTACGTCCCGTACACCAAAGAAAGCTCATACTCGTACTCGCTGGACGCCGCGAAAGCATCCGCGTTCCTGCAGGGCACGATCGTCAAGAACGCCGTCACGAACGGCCTCACCCTCCCGTCCATCAAGTATTGGGCGGAAATCGACAACTACGTCCTCCAGGCCGCCTTATTCAAGGCCGAAAACCCTGGAAAAGCCTACACGGTCGGCGACAAATCGTCCGAGACCTTCAACGCCTCGGTCACTTTGAACGACGCCGCCGCCGAGTATTCGCTCATCCCGTATGTGGAAGTGAACACCGACGGCGTCACCACCCCCGAATACACCCCGACCCCGCTTGAGAATTCCATCCTCCGCAACTACGGCTACATGAAGTTCTCGGGGACCGACGGCAAGTTCTTCGGGTTCCTGAGCGAATGGAACGCAGCGCTCTATAGCAGTTCCGACGTCAACCTCGGCCCGGACCATTCCGCCTCGGAAGACTTCTTCGCCTATTACAAGAGCCAAGTGACGGCCAAGGTCAACACCATCCGTTCCTGCATCGCGACCCGCGACGGAACCTTCGGCCATTATGGCGCAGGCGCCGACTGGCGCGTCAACATCACCGCCAAGAGTTGGGGATATGCCTGGAATAAGGGCTTCCTCGAAGGATTGCTCGTCTATCCGGTCTCCTGGAGCGTTGACACCATCGCCTTCGGCATCGACCCCGCCCTCTCCGGCGTCGGTCAGATCCTCGCGCTTCTCATCGTGACCGTCGTGGTCCGCGGATTGCTGCTGCTTGTTAGCTTCCGCAGCACCATGGACAGCCAGAAGATGCAGCTGCTCCAGCCCGAAATCGCCAAGCTTCAGGCCAAATACCCGAACGCCAACACGAACCAAGCCGAAAAGCAGAGGCTCTCCCAGGAGCAGATGGCCCTCTACAAGAGGCATAAGATCAAGCCGTTCCGCCAGTTCATCATCCTGATCGTCCAGTTCCCGGTGTTCATCTGCGTCTGGTCCGGCCTCCAGGGCTCCGCCGCCCTTTCGACCGGCGAGGTCTTGAACCTCCGTCTTTCGGACACCATCCAGCAGACCCTGTTCAACGTATCGGGCACCTGGTACTACAATTCCACCGGTTGGTGGACCGCCCTCATCCTCTTCTTGCTCATGGCCGGCACCCAGGTCATGGCGATGATGCTTCCGCGAATCATCGCGAAGAGGAAGACCAAGGATATCGCGAAACTCTCTAAGAACCCCGCCCAGGATCAGAATCAGAGCACGATGAAGATGATGTCGATCTTCATGATGATCTTCACCATCGTCATGGGCTTCATGCTTCCCGCCGCCATGGGCGTCTACTGGTTGATCGGCGGTCTCATCTCGATCGGACAGACCCTTATCACCCAGCTCATCATGTCGAAGAATAAGAACAAAGGAGTCAGATAATGAAGGAATACGTCGCCAAGACGGTTGAAGAAGCCGTCGCAAAAGCCTGCGAAGAGCTTGGCGTGGCCGAGAAGAACCTCGTCTACACCGTCACCGAAGAGAAGAAAGGCCTCTTCAGGAAATCCGCCACCATCGCCGTCTACGAGGACTGCGACGCCGCGAAGTATGCCGAGGAATACCTCCAGAAGGCATGCGCCGCCGTCGGCGTTGACATCACCACCGAATCGACGGTCGAGGACGGCATCATCAAAGTCACCATCGACTCCGAACGCAACCCCCTCCTCATCGGCAGAAGCGGCCGCACCCTCCAGGCCCTCAACGAGCTCACCAAGCTTGCCGTCTCCAACCACTTCCGCCGCCGCTACCGCGTCCTCCTCGACGTCGGCGGCTACAAGGAAGACAAGTACACCCGCATCAAATCGATCGCTAGGCGCGTCGCCAAAGAGGTGCAGCGCACCCACGTCGACGTCCAGCTCGATCCGATGACCCCGGATGAGAGAAGGATCGTCCACAACGCCCTCGGCGGAGTGGAGCACGTCAAGACCGAATCCACCGGCGAAGGCGTCGACCGTGCCGTCTGGGTCAAATACGTCGACTGATCAACAAAAAGAAAATGGGCCATCGCAATCGATGGCTCTTTCTATATATTATAAGGATTAAGGAATATGGCTAAGCCGATCATCGCATTAGCAACGCCTCCGATGAAGGGGGCACTGGCCCTCATCCGTACATCGGGTGATGGTGTTTTCGACATCATCGATTCCTTGATGCCGAAGGCCGAAATCGGAAAAAGAAGGGAGAGGGGTATCTATTATGGCGCTCTGAAGGACGACGGCAAGCTCATCGACCTATGCGTCGTATTCGTCTATCCCGCCGAGGTATCGCCTACGGGTGAGGACGTGGTCGAGATATCGTGCCACGGCTCGATGCTCATCGTCGAGGAGATCGTCCAAGCCTTCCTCTCTAGAGGCGCCGAATACGCCACCAGGGGCGAATTCTCGTCCCGCTCGTTCTATAACGGCAAGATGGACCTCGTGGAAGCCGAATCGGTCAACGACCTGATCAACGCGACCACCGCCGAGGCCAAGAATCTGGCTTTGTTATCCTTATCCGGCAAAACGAGCAAGCTCGTCGCACCATTAAAGCAAGAGATATCCGAGATTTTGGCGCTCGTGGAAGTGAATATCGATTATCCGGAATATACCGACATCGAAGAGGCGACGAACGATAAGATCGTCGACTCCTGCGCCAAAATACGAGGCTCCGTCGCCGCTTTAATCAAAGAAGGACGCGAAGGGCAGATCATCAGGGAGGGCGTGAAAGTCGCTCTGGTGGGCGAGCCTAATGTCGGGAAATCATCCTTATTGAACGCTTTGCTGAGCCAAGACAAAGCCATCGTTTCCGATATCCCCGGAACCACGCGCGACGTGGTCGAGGGGGATTTGGCGATTCGCGGCATCGCCATCAAGCTTTTGGATACCGCCGGCGTTCGAGATACCGAGGACGTGGTAGAGAAATTGGGTGTCGAAAGGTCCAATAAGAGCATTGACGAAGCCGACCTCGTAATCGTGATTCTGGATGCCTCGAAAGACGAAACGAGCAACCCCCTGCTTGATTTAACCAAAAATAAGAAGCGCATCATCGTCTATAACAAAGCTGACCTCGTCAGTTCCAAAGATGATGGAAAACTGTATGTGTCCGCTCTGGAAAACGATATCGAGCCGCTTAAGGAAGCGATATTCAATAGCCTGTCCGTTTCGGATTCGGCCTACGTGACGCCTTCGTTCTCGAACGCGCGCGAATTGGCGCTACTGAAGGACATTGAAGCCAATCTCCGCCAGGCGGAAGAGGACGCGAAGATGGATTTGGGCGCGGATTTGATCTCCGTGAGCCTGCAAACCGCCTATAATGACGCCCGGAAATTGATCGGCGAGGACCCGACCCAGGATTTGACGGATGAGATTTTCAGCCGTTTCTGCGTCGGCAAATAACCATGGAACACTTCTATTTGGATTCCCATTGCCACCTAAACGATGAGACCCTGTACATCGAATTGGGGTCTGTTTTGGCCCGCGCAAGGGAGACTGGAGTAAAGAATATATTGGTTATCGGATGGGATTTGGAATCGTCAAAGAAAGCGATTGAGATCGCCGAGGCGAACGAAAACGTCTACGCTGCGGTCGGATTCCACCCAGAGAATCTGGAAAACATATCGGAAGAGGCCGTTTTGGAAATCGAGAAGCTGGCTCACCATGAGAAAGTGATGGCGATCGGCGAGATCGGCCTGGATTATCATTGGTTCAAAGAGCAGGCTGACCGAGATAACCAAAAGAAATGGTTCATCCGTCAGATCGAACTGGCCAATAAATTGAACCTGCCTTGCTCGATCCACGCTAGAGACGCTTCTGGCGATACCTATCAGCTGCTAAAGGAACACCCAATTCACGCTTCGGCGGTGCTGCATTGCTATTCCGGAAGCAGCGAGATGCTCCGCGAATTCGCAAAGCTTGGCTATTATTTCGGATT
>JAILKX010000061.1 GCA_024693415.1 Bacilli bacterium | reverse complement strand
CTCCGCGTCACCTTCATCGAGAAGAAGCTCCGCATCTCGCTGGAGAAGCGGGAGAAGTGGCTCGACGACCTCGAAAAGGTCGTGAAAGAGATTCATCACCTCTACGATTCGCGGAAGAAGCGGCAAGAAGGTAATTGATTTGCACATTCCCTTAATGGGAAATGTGATACGATAATAAAGATGCGCATCGACAAATTCCTCAAAGTGTCCCGCCTCATCAAGAGGCGTGAGGTCGCGAAGCAGCTGTGCGACGATGGCGACGTCTTCCTCAATGGGAAGGTTGCTAAGCCTAGCAGCGAAATCGCTTCCGGCGACGAAGTGAAGTTGATCCTCGGCCGCCACACGATCGTCGTCCGCATCAATGACGTGCGGCCATTCGTGAAGAAAAACGAAGCAGAAGCGCTATATGAAGTGATTTCAGACGAAATCGCGGAAAGGAGTTCCCCCAATGGAACTGAAGCTTGAGTACAAAATCGACAAGAGGGCGACTTATCTCGTCGCCGCGACCTATGGGCCTGACTCCATGGCGCTGCTCGACCTCTTGCAAAGGCAAGGCGTGAAGCCGGTCATCTGCGCCGTGAACTATCACCGCACCGAAGACGCCAACAAAGACGTCGCCTGCTTGAAGCGCTATTGCGAAGACAGAGGCCTCCATTTTGAATATTTCGATACCGAGACCCTCGATTACGATGAGCAATATCACGAAGGCGAGGACTATAAGAAATGGGCCCGCGAAGTCCGTTATGAGTTCTTCTATCACGTCTACCGCAAATACAAAGCGGCCGCGCTTTTCTTAGCCCACCACCAAGATGACCTTTTGGAGACCTATTTCGCCCAAAAGGCTCGCCAGATCAAGCAGTCCCGCTATGGCCTTTCCCGCATCACGACCTACAACAACATGCTGATCGTCCGCCCGATGCTGCAAAACACCCGTGAGGACATCCTGGAATACAACGCCGAGCACAACGTCCCCTTCGATGCCCGCGTCGCCGCCGAAATGGACAAGACCGTCCGCTCTGACATCCGCGGCAACGTCATCTCCAAGCTAACGAAAGAGGAAAGGGCCGCCCTCATTGAGGAAATGAACGCCCTCAACGATGAGACCAAGAGCCTCGTCGAGGATATGGCCAAAGACATCTCCGAAGGCGATGAGCTTGAGATTCGCCCCTTGATGGCGCTTCCCCCTGATGCCTTCGTCGCCACTTTGGTCCACTTCGTCTCGCAAGCCAGCGAGCCGATCGACCTCACCCCAGAGATGATCGACCAGATCCGTCAGCTCTGCATCGCCCCGCAGCCCGACCTTTTGATGCCGTTATCGGAAAGGACCTTCCTTATTAAGGAATATGACCTCTTGACCCTTGGCTTCAACTTCGATCACCAGCCGTACCATTACATTTTGGAAAAGCCGGGCAAGCTCTCCAACGAGAACTTTGACCTCGACTTCTCGATGGGCGCGGAAGACCGCGGCATCAAAGCCGAGGATTATCCGATCACGATCCGCACCGCCCTTCTTAACGACACCTATGTCGTCCATGGATTCATCGAAAAGGTACGCGCTCTCTATTCCGCTTGGAAGATGCCCGTCGCCATGCGCTACGTCTGGCCGGTATTCGTTAACAAGGATGGAAAAATTATTTATGTCCCCCGTTACCGCACCAATTTCCGCGAATACCACACATCAATCCTCAAGATGCACCTCAAAGAAAGAAAAGACTGAACTTGCATAAACTTTGACAAAACATGTTCTTGGTGTAACATGCTATAGATTTTTTCAAGGCTTCCTTTAGGAAAGCCCGCGAATAGATAACGAAAGGAAAACCACAATGAACGACGGAAATGCCCCTCAGAAAAGAAGCATATTCAGCTACATCATGCCGTATTTGCTGCTTGCCGCCATCATCGGCGTGTTCGTTTATTTTATCACTGCCAACTTTGTGAACCGCTCCGTCCAATGGACGGTTGAGCAATTCGATTCCTATGTTGGCTATCGCCTCAACACCGAAACCGGCAAGCTCGAAGACGACGATTTGACCAACGATTACACCTACACGGCTGGCAAATACAAGATCACCGGCGTGTCCGTGACCCAGGTCTACACGGTCACCACGGTCAACGGCTCGTATCAGGGAACCGACGACAGCAACCGCACGGTCGCCGGCAATTTCTACATCATCCTCGAGACCCACAAATTCGATGAGGCCTATGCCAACTCGGTGATCCTCGATAACGCGACCGCCACCGCCGTCCACCTTCCCGTCGGCCAGGTCATCAATTATTACCTCGCCCACTATAACCTCAACACCTCCTCCTCGGCTTTGACCTCCTACACGGTCAATAACCCGTACGAGGCCTCGTTCTGGGATACATGGGGACCGACCCTCATCTCGACTGGCCTCATCCTCTTGATCGGCATCTTCTTATTCTCCCGCCTCTCCCGTTCGGTCGGCGGCGGAAACAGCGCCATCATGAACTTCAACAAGTCCCCGGCGCGCAGAGCCGACCAGACGAAGGTCAAGTTCGACGATGTCGCGGGGTGCGACGAAGAGAAGGCCGAGATGGTCGAGCTCGTCGAATACCTCAAAGACCCGAAGAAATACTCCGCCTATGGCGCGAGGCTCCCCAAAGGCGTCTTGCTCATCGGTCCGCCTGGCACTGGTAAAACCTTGCTCGCCAAGGCCGTCGCTGGCGAAGCTGGCGTTCCCTTCTATTCCATCTCCGGTTCCGACTTCGTTGAGATGTACGTCGGCGTTGGCGCGGGACGTGTACGCGATTTGTTCGCCAAAGCGAAGGCGACTGCACCCTGCCTTATCTTCATCGATGAAATTGACGCCGTTGGCCGTCAGCGTGGCGCTGGCTTAGGCGGCGGCAACGACGAACGCGAGCAGACCCTCAACCAGTTGCTCGTCGAAATGGATGGCTTTGAGCCCAATTCCGGCATCCTCGTCATCGCCGCGACCAACCGCGACGACGTCCTTGACCCGGCCCTCCGCCGCGCGGGACGCTTTGACCGCACGATCACCGTTTCCCTCCCCGATAAGGCGGGACGTGAAGCGATTCTCAAGGTCCATGCCCGCGGCAAGAAGATCGACCCGGCGGTCGACTTCGCCGCCCTTGCCAAGCGCACCGTCGGCTTCTCTGGCGCCGATCTCGACAACGTCTTGAACGAAGCCGCGATCTTGGCCGTCAGGCAGAAGAAGGAGTGGATCTCCACCGCCGAAATCGATGAGGCGATCGA
>JAILKX010000058.1 GCA_024693415.1 Bacilli bacterium | reverse complement strand
CAAGAAAACAGGGCTCAAAATGATCTACGGTGTCGAGCTTTACATGTTCGACATTGACCAGACTTACATCATTAATCCCAGCAATACCCCGCTAAAAGGCGCTAAGTACTGCGTATTCGATACCGAAACCACCGGCCTTTCGGCCCGCTATGACAGGATCATCGAATTCGGCGGCGTATTGATCGAAGGGGGCCGCGTCACCAAGCGTTTCGACCGCTTCATCAACCCTGAGATGCCGCTCCCCGAGGACAGCGTCGCCATCAACCACATTTCCGAAGAAGACGTCGCCGACGCCCCGACCTTCGCCGAGATCTGGCCCGAGATCAAAGAGTTCCTCGGCGACAACATCCTCGTTGCCCACAACGCGACCTTCGATATCGGCTTCGTGAACGCCTCGCTGAAGAGGATGGGATTGCCCCCGCTCACCAATCCGGTCATCGATACCCTTGCCTTGTCGCATTACCTCTTCCCGGAGGCCGGCCGTCATAATGAAGGCGCCTTGCTCCGCAACCTTGGCCTCAACATCTATAACGAAAAAGAAGCGCACCGCGCCGACTATGACGCCAATGCGCTAAGCGATGGCTGGCAGGAGATCCTGATCCGTCTTGAGAAAGAGCATCCCGGCATCGTCCACGCCGACCTTGCGAATCTTTCCGTCAATCCGCCCGATCCCAATGATCCGGATGAGGAGCACAAGGAGAAGCAGGCAGCTATCTACAATTCCTATTGCCGCCATCTCCGCGAATACCACTGCACGGTGCTTGTCAAGAATCAGCAGGGCCTAAGCGACCTATACCGCATCATTTCGGAAGGGCATACCACGTATTTGGCCCGCGTCCCAAAGACCCCGCGCCGTCTGATCAATCAGTACCGCGAGAATTTCCTCGTCGGCTCCGCTTGCTTCAATGGCGAGATCTTTGAGCTGGCCATGACGCGCGAGATCGATCAGCTCGCCAAGGCGATGGAATTCTATGACTACATCGAGCTCCAGCCGGTCGAGAATTACAGCTACCTCATCAATATGGGTAGGGTATCGAGCAAAGAGAGGCTATTCGAGATCCTCAGGGATATCGTCGCCGCGGCCGAAATCGCGGGGAAGCCGATCGTCGCTACCGGCGATTGCCATTACGTCAACCCCGAGGACAAGATCCTCCGCGACGTCTATATCAGCGCCAAAGGCATCGGCAACGGCTCGCACCCCCTCTTCCCGCCCGCCAGGGAAAAGAAGCCCCTCTTCCCGAACCCCGATCAGCATTTCCGCTCCACCAGGGAGATGCTCGATTCGTTCATGCAGTGGACCACCGAGGAAAAAGCGAGGGAGTACGTCATCGATAATTCGAACATGATCGCCGATCAGATCGACGAGAACGTCATCCCCGTCTCCGACGACCTGTTCCCGCCTAACGCCAACCTGCCGAACTCGGCCGAGAAGCTTAGGGAGCTTTGCTATACGAACTTCGAGAACCGCTATTGCGGCAACCCGGATCCGGAGGTCCAAGCCCGAATCGAGCAGGTACGTGCACGCCTTAACCAGGAATTGGACGGCATCATCGGCCATGGCTATTCGGTCACTTATTACATCGCGCACATCCTCATCAAGATGGCGAACGAGGAGCCTGAGCATTACATCGTCGGCTCCCGTGGCTCGGTCGGCTCATCTTTCGCCGCGACCATGGCCGACATCACCGAGGTCAACGCATTGCCCCCGCATTACCTCTGCCCCAAGTGCCATTATTTCGAGTGGGGCGACGCAAAGAAATACAAGTCCGGTTTCGATCTGCCTGACAAGATCTGCCCCTGCTGCGGCGAGAAATTGGTCCAAAATGGCCAAAACATCCCGTTCGAGACCTTCTTGGGATTCAGCGCCGACAAGGTCCCTGACATCGACTTGAACTTCGAGGAAGAATCGCAGCACAAGGCCCACAATTACACCAAGCAGCTCCTTGGGGCCAGCAACGTATTCCGCGCCGGCACCATCGAAACGGTTGCCGAGAAGACGGCCTATGGCTATGTCCGCCACTATTTTGAGCTGCAGGGCCTAGACGTTGAAGCCATCCCGCCCGCATATATCGCTTATGTGGCTTCTAGATGCCAAGGCGTTAAGCGCACGACCGGTCAGCACCCCGGCGGCATCGTCGTCGTCCCATCTGACAAATCCGTCTTCGACTTCACCGCCATCCAGCACCCCGCGGACGATCTCAATTCCGAGTGGCTCACCACCCATTACGATTTCCGCTCGATGCATGACGAAATCCTCAAATTCGACATCTTGGGTCACGTCGATCCTATGGCGATGCGCTATTACCGCGACCTCACGGGCGTGAAGATCGAGGACATCCCGATGAACGACCCAAAGGTTCTTTCGCTGTTCGTCTCGCCGAAGGAATTGAACCTCAGGGACAACTGGCTCAATCAGCAGACCGGCGCTGCGGCCCTTCCGGAATTCGGCACTGACCTGGCCCAGCGAATGCTTTTGGAGGCCAACCCCAAGTGCTTCAACGACTTGCTCATCATCTCTGGTTTGGCCCACGGCACCAACGTTTGGAGCGGCAACGCCGAAGACTTGATCTTGAACAAGGTCACCGACATCAACGGCGTCATCGGATGCCGCGACGATATCATGACCTACCTGATCTCGATGGGCATTCCTAACGGCATCGCC
>JAILKX010000243.1 GCA_024693415.1 Bacilli bacterium | reverse complement strand
CGACATCGCCGAAGAGATTGAGATCTCCGGCGGGCTTGATGAACTTCAGGAAGCGAGCCATTCGCCCTATGTCGGATTCCGCGGCGTCTCAATCCGCCCGCCGATGGACCTCAGGAATCCGAGCTACACCAATAACGGCGACTCCACCCGCTGGAACGTCGAGAACACCTGGGACCTCGATTTCTGGAAAGGCCTATTCGACCGGTTGGCCAAGATGCGCTACAACCTGCTCTCGTTTGCCACCGTCAATAGCCTCCCTTCGATGATCAAGGTCGAAGGCTATGAGGACATCGCCCTGAACGACGTCTACGAATACACCGGCGATTACGATGACCTGTACCTTGGCAACTGCACCAACATGTTCCAGCCCCATCACCTCGAGGAGGGCAACTACCGCGTCGTCAACAACATGACGATCGACGATAAGATCGAATTCTGGAAAAAGGTCATGCAGGCCGCCGACGACCGCGGCATCTATTGGCAAATGTCGACGATGAACACCTATACCTTCTCCGAAGAGCTCGTCGAGAAGTATGGCATCACCGACGACCGCGACAACCAGACGACCCGCGACTATTTCAAGAAATCCTTCCAAACCCTATTGGAAACCTATCCGCTGATGTACGAGATCAAGACCACCTGCGGCGAGAACATGGATTACCCCGCCGAAGAAGAGGAGCAGACCGCGATGTGGTACCGCGAAGTCTATGGCGACGCCGTCAAAGCGGTCCTCGATAAGAATCCTGAGCGCGCCAAGACCTTCTACCTTGGCTTCGCCGGCGTCGGAAACACCCAGCTCACCGACACCTTCTACAATTGCTGGAAGGATTATCCCTATAACCTTTACGTCAATAAGAGGTATAACGACACCCGCCTCCTCTCGGTCACCAAGTGCACCGATAACGACGGATACATCGAAACCATGCCCGAGGGCTGGAAGATGATGTACAACGTTCGTGGCGAGGATGCCTATCACCTCACCTGGGGCGATCCCGACTTCGCCCGCGAATTCTGCCGCAATATCAAGCAGGACCGCGTCCGCGGCTGGCACTTCGCGATCGATGGCTACTACGTCTCCGGCAAGGAGTACGAGTTCAAAGACAATCAGATGAACGACCGGTATTATTACGATCGGCACTGGGCGATGTATTCGATGTTTGGCCGCATGGGGTATGAACCCGACAGCATCTCCGATGAGCGTTGGGCCAAGATCTACGCCGCGAACTACGACGTCCCCGCCGAAGCCGCGGAAAACGGCTACAAGGCGATGGTCGCGGCCGGCAAGGTCATGCCGAATGTCATCTGCCAGTATCAGCCCGGCGGAACCGACGCCGCATTCCTCCCTGAGATGTGCACGAGCCATCCGACCTTAGGCGGATTCCTCGACGTTAAGCGCTTCATCAATTCGACCACGGCCGACCCGGATGGAGACATCTATTCCTTCGCCGAATACGCCAAGCTCTTCGCGGCAGGGGAGACGAATCTCACCAAGAGGAGCCCGTTCCAGGTCGCGAACGACCTCCGCGCCCTCGCCGATGAGACCCTTAACTATACCGCTGCCGCCCGCGCTGCCGTCACGGAGCAGGATATCTACTTCGAGAACCATCTCCTCGATCAGGACATGTTCGCCTATCTCGCCCGCTATTACGCGGACAAGTTCGAAGGCGTCATGAATCTCCGCCTCTTCAATGACACCAGGGACGAGTCCTATCGCACCAAATCCGTCGAAAACCTCACCAAAGGCTTAGAGGATTGGCAGACCTACGCCACCGCCTATGAGGCCCGCTTCAAAACCGAGCGCCTCCCGCGTCATGGCGTCATCACCCCGAGTGAATATACCGCGGTCGTCCAAAAGGATATCGACACCGCCAAAAACTGGAAGTGCCGCACCTATAAATAAGCCCTTTCTACCTAGCCACCTCGTTACTCCTTTCCCGAGGTGGCTTTCCTTTTTTCGCGCAGCATCTCCTCGAAAAGTAAAATCGATACACGTCCCCCATATTTTCATAAATCTCTTTTATTTCCCATTGGTTGTTTTACAATGGAAAAACCATGAAGAAATATAATTTTGTCTTATCCTTTGCCGCCTTGAGCGCATCGATTCTGGGCCTGCTTTTGTTTTTGGTCCCCGATTTCGTGAATGCCCCGGCAGCTCTTCAGGGCGCATATGGATCGCTCTTCCGTTTCAACGAGCCACGTGCGCTCGTGAGTTCCTTATTATTTATATATGCTTTGCTTGCGGGAATCGCCTTATGCGCGCTTTGCCTGATTAAGAAATCCTACCGCAATATTCCGACCGCCTTCATCGTTTTCCTCACCGTATTCGCTTTGATGCCGGTCATTGTGTCCCTGACGGATGGCCTGCCTTTGATGGGCACCGGCCTTGCCGGGGCGATCTTCGCGTTCATCGGATTGGTCCTAGGGCAGGCGAGCGGAATCTTCTTGGCGCTCGAGATGTTCGGCATCCATGTAATGCGCGGCGAGGAGGAGCAGGGGAGATTCGCTAAGCTGAAGCCAGGAATCAAAACCTTGGTCGCCTCCGGCATGACTTTAGGCATCGTGATCGTGAGCTTTGCCTTATCCCTTGGCGCGGGCTTGATCGGCGGTGCCACCTGTTCCTTTGACGTGGCAGAAGACGTTGACGTCACCGAAACCAAGAAAGCGTATTTCACCGAAGGAAGAGGCACGTATGACTTAAAAGGCGATGCTTTTACGCTACGCGGCGTGAATTTCGGCAACTACCTGATTCAGGAAGGGTGGCTATCGCCCACCGGGCTAGGCCCCGCCAAGAACGCGGACGGAAGCTACGTAAAGGTAAACGAAGAAGGGATTGTCGAGGAATACAATGAAGTCTATCAGGAAGAGCTGATCGCGGCCCTCGAAAACAACCCGAACCTGACCGAGGCCCAAATCGAGACGCTGTGGAACGCGTATTACATGTCCTATGCCCAAAACGAGGACTTCGAGAACATCAAGAAGTTGGGGTTAAACGGCATACGTCTCCCCATGGATTACCGAATCTTCGTCGAAGGCGAGGCCGGAAATCTGACCCTAAAAGACAACGCCTTCTATTACGTCGACAGGTTCCTGAAAATGGCCAAAGCCAACGGTTTGGTCGTC
>JAILKX010000242.1 GCA_024693415.1 Bacilli bacterium | reverse complement strand
CGGACGCGCTAAACGCGGCCAAGCATAAGGTAAAGTTATATTTCTTCATGATTTTCCATTGTAAAACAATGTCCGCAAAAGAAAAGGTTCAATTCATGGATCTGGACGCGAAGCGTGCTCCCCTACCCCTGCGAATTTGACAGGAATATGCATACACGTCTCCCATGGATTGCCTTCGGCGGCCTACCCCGACAGCTGCCTTGCAGCTCGGGCAGGGCCCATGGAAAAAGAAACCGCCCCGGCAAAGGAGAAACGGGGCGGCGAATCGGAAGGGCGTGCCTATGGATTACCTATAGGTGCGGCACTTCCAATTCTTTGCGGTATCAATATCATCTTGGACGACCGCGGTGTAATCATTCGGGGTGATGACGCCATGGCGGGGAAGCCTTTCGGTCTTGAAGCGGGAAACGTAGGCGGCGGCGTAGACCTTCCAGTCCTCTAAGCCTTGGGTGAGGATTTCAACGGCCTTGGTGCGATAGGATTCGTCCTTGGTGTCGTTGAAGAGGCGGAGGTTCATGACGCCTGCGAACTTATCCGCGTAGTAGCGGGCGAGGTAGGCGAACATGTCCTGATCGAGGAGGTGGTTCTCAAAGTAGAGATCGGCCTCGGTCACGGCGGCGCGGGCTGCGGAGGTATAGCCGAGGGTCTCATCGGCCAATTCGCGGAGATCTTCCGCAACATCGAACGGGGTCCTCTTGGTGAGGTTGGTCTCGCCAGCCGCGAAGAGCTTAGCGTATTCGGAGAAGGAATAGATGTCTCCATCCGGGTCGGCGGTGGTCGAATTGATGAAGCGCTTAACGTCGAGGAACCCGCCTAAGGTCGGATGGCTCGTGCACATCTCGGGGAGGAAGGCGGCGTCAGTTCCGCCAGGCTGATACTGGCAGATGACGTTCGGCATGACCTTGCCGGCGGCGACCATCGCCTTGTAGCCGTACTCGGCGGCTTCAGCGGGGACGTCGTAGTTGGCGGCGTAGATCTTGGCCCAACGCTCGTTGGAAATGCCGTCGGGCTCATAGCCCATGCGGCCGAACATCGAGTACATCGCCCAGTGGCGATCGTAATAATAGCGGTCGTTCATCTGGTCGTCGTTGAACTCGTACTCCTTGCCGGAGACATAATAGCCGTCGATTGCGAAGTGCCAGCCGCGGACGCGGTCCTGCTTGATGTTGCGGCAGAATTCGCGGGCGAAGTCGGGATCGCCCCAGGTGAGGTGATAAGCATCCTCGCCGCGGACGTTATACATCATTTGCCAGCCGTCGGGCATGGTTTCGATGTAGCCGTCGTTATCGGTGCACTTGGTGACCGAGAGGAGGCGGGTGTCGTTGTAACGCTTGTTGACGTAGAGGTTATAGGGATAGTCGCTCCAGCAGTTGTAGAAGGTGTCGGTGAGCTGGGTGTTGCCGACGCCGGCGAAGCCAAGGTAGAAGGTCTTGGCGCGCTCAGGATCCTTGTCGAGGACCGCTTTGCAGGCGTCGCCATAGACTTCGCGGTACCACATTGCGGTCTGCTCCTCCTCTTCGGCGGGGTAGTCCATGTTTTCGCCGCAGGTGGTCTTGATTTCGTAGATGAGCGGATAGGTTTCCAATAGGGTCTGGTAGGACTTCTTGAAATAGTCGCGGGTCACCTGGTTGTCGCGGTCGTCGGTGATGCCATACTTCTCGACGAGCTCTTCGGAGAAGGTGTAGGTATTCATCGTCGACATTTGCCAATAGATGCCGCGGTCGTCGGCGGCCTGCATGACCTGCTTCCAGAACTCGATTTTGTCGTCGATCGTCATGTTGTTGACGATGCGGTAGTTGCCCTCTTCGAGGTGATGGGCCTGGAACATGTTGGTGCAGTTGCCGAGGTACAGGTCATCGTAATCGCCGGTGTATTCGTAGACGTCGTTCAGGGCGATGTCCTCATAGCCTTCGACCTTGATCATCGAGGGGAGGCTATTGACGGTCGCGAACGAAAGGAGGTTGTAGCGCATCTTGGCCAACCGGTCGAATAGGCCTTTCCAGAAATCGAGGTCCCAGGTGTTCTCGACGTTCCAGCGGGTGGAATCGCCGTTATTGGTGTAGCTCGGATTCCTGAGGTCCATCGGCGGGCGGATTGAGACGCCGCGGAATCCGACATAGGGCGAATGGCTCGCTTCCTGAAGTTCATCAAGCCCGCCGGAGATCTCAATCTCTTCGGCGATGTCG